>NZ_JBEXKC010000030.1:0-90511 GCF_040609475.1 Streptomyces sp. NPDC004667
GGTGACGGCGCGGGTGGCACGGCGACGGGCACGCGGCGCGGGAGCGGCGGCCGGAGCCTCCTCCACCACGGGAGCGGCCTCGACGGCGGGGGCCTCCACGACGACCGGCTCGGCGGCCGGGGCGGCGGCGGGCGTGGCCGGAGCGGCGACGGCGCGGGTGGCACGACGACGGGCACGCGGCGCGGGAGCGGCGGCCGGAGCCTCCTCCACCACGGGAGCGGCCTCGGCGGCGGGAGCCTCCGGGGCGGCGGCAGCGCCGCCGGGCGGGCCGGCCGGCCGGGAGGCGGCGCGGCGGCGCCTGCGCGGGGGCAGGTTGTCGCTCGGGCTGCCATTGTCGGCGGCGGGGGTGTTCTCGTTTTCGGTGTTGAGCATGCGGGCGGTTCTCCCGTCACGCTCCCGGGCGCCGCGGCTGACATCCGGTCCGGCACGGCTCCGCGCGGAAGCGCGGAGCCGGCCTCCGGGGCGCGTTCGCCACACGGGAGCTGTAGTCCATGGCCGCCGGTTCCGTACGTCTTGTCCGTACGGCCTGGCGGAAGTCTTCAGGTCAGTGCGCTGCCCGACCCAGGTGGCTCCCGAGTGCCAGGGCGGCGCGACGACGACGATCCCTACGCGGCGGGACCTTCCGGCGCCTTCGCGTCGGCGGGCACGGCGGCCGTGGGTGGGGCGGCCGTGACAGCCTCGCGGTCGGGCGCGAGCGGGTCGGTCACCGTGCCGGACTCCTCGTCGAAGAGCCCCTGCGCCAGCCTGGTCACCGCAGCGGGGACCGGCGGCGCCAGGTCGGCCACAGCTCGGAGACCGGACAGGACGTCGTCGGGTCGCACGGCAGGTGTCAAATGCCGAACAACCAGCCGCAGTATCGCACAGGCATTGTCCAGCGGCCTATCAGCCCGGAGGGGAAGAGCTTCCAGGCTGACGACAGCGGCGCGGGTGTCGAAGGTGCGCACGCCGTTCTTGGTGCGGCGCTGCACCTCCACGGTCTCGGCGGTGAGGAACGTCTCCACCGCCCGCTCGGCGTCGGCGGGGTCCACGCCCTCCAGGCGCAGCTCCCACACGGAGGCGGTCAGCCGGTCCGCGAGCCCGGAGGTACGGGCTTCGACGGCGTCGATGATGTCGAGCCCGACCGGCATCGACTCGTCGAGGAGCTCACGGAGCTTCTCGGGGTCGCGGGGCGCGGCGAGCCCGATCTCCAGGTACTCGGCCTCGCTGCCGGTGCCGGTGGGCGCGGCGTTCGCGTACGAGACCCGGGGGTGCGGGGTGAAGCCCGCCGAGTACGCCATGGGCACCTCGGCGCGGCGCAGGGCGCGCTCGAAGGCGCGCTGGAAGTCTCGGTGGCTGGTGAACCGGAGGCGGCCACGCTTGGTGTAGCGCAGTCGGATGCGCTGCACCACCGGTGCGGGAGGCGGGCCTTCGGGCTGTCGCTTGCCCAGTGGTTCTTCTCCTTGTGCGGGGCGTCGCGGCTCGCGCGTCGCCCTGAGTGTCCGTGGGGCCGGGCGGTCACGCCCCGCCTCCGGCTCACCCCTGTCGTTCGTGCAGGGAGATCTCGGGAGCAGGCGCGCTGCCTACGGCTGTCGTACTACCCAGAGTACGCGCCCGTGACCTCACCGGTTCCCGGGGCGGGGCCCCGAACAGGGCGCGCCGCACCTCGGCGCGGGCTTCACGGACGGCGGCGCGGGCGGTGCGCCAGATCTCGCGGGCGGCGTGCCCGACGGGGGTGGCGACCTGGCGGTAGGCCCAGGCGCAGGGCCGCGCGACGCACCCGCGCCACAGCCGCACCAGTCCGCGCCCGAGAGCCCGGCTGATCCGGCCGGCGAGGTGCCACGCGCCGACGAGCAGCCGGCCGAGGGGGGCGAGCAGGTACGCGTACGCTCCCCGGCCGAGCGGTGCCAGCAGGTACCGGTACGCGGCGCCCGCGACCGGCACGAGGACGTACCGCCACAACCAGGCCCACGGCCACACCAGCAGCGCCCTGGACAGCCACGCCACCGCGACCCCGGTGGTACGCGCCAGCCGGGCGCTCCCCCGGCCGGCGGGCACGAGTGCGTACCTCCACAGCCCGACGCACGGCCACACGAACAGCGCCGTCCCCAGCGCCCGGCCGGCCAGGGCGATCCCCCTGGCCAGCGGCGCGAGCAGCCGTCGGTCCACCGTGCGCAGGGCCCGGCGCAGCCCGTCCCCGAGCGGCCGCAGCAGGTGCGTCAGCAGCGCGCCGCCGGCGGGAGCCAGCAGGTGGCGCCACAGCGCCGCCCAGGGCCATACGAACAGCGCCCACCCGGCCAGGGCGAGGCCGCGGCCCAGCGGGCGGAGCACGTACGCGGCCACCGCGCTCCCCAGCCGGGCCAGGCCCCGCCCGGCGGGACCGAGCACGTAGCGCCACAGCCCCGTCCACGGCCAGACGAAGACCAGCATCAGCAGGGTCTTCGCGACCCGGCCGAGCCCGCGCAGCACCGGCCGCACCACGGCGTCGCGGAACCGGCGCCACTCCCGCCCGGCCGGACCGAGGACGTGCCGGTGCAGCAGCCGGGCGACGGCGGCGAGCAGGTCCCAGACCACCCTCACGGGCAGCACCACCAGGACGGCCACGATCTTGACCGGGACCCGCAGGACCCCCACCAGACACCCCTCGCCGGCATACGCGGGCCGGGGCTTGTCCATTTCCATGCCGCTAAGGACACCAGACGGGCCGGACCCGTTGCGCCGCGCGCACATGCGTGTGCCCCCGCCGTTGACGGCGGGGGCACACGGACGCGGCCTCAGGCCGGGGTCACTTCACGACCGACAGCGGCAGCAGCTTCTTGCCGGTGGGGCCGATCTGGATGGACGTGTCCATCTGGGGGCAGACGCCGCAGTCGAAGCACGGGGTCCAGCGGCAGTCCTCGACCTCGGTCTCGTCGAGGGCGTCCTGCCAGTCCTCCCAGAGCCAGTCCTTGTCGAGGCCGGAGTCCAGGTGGTCCCAGGGCAGGACCTCCTCGTAGGTGCGCTCGCGGGTGGTGTACCAGGCGACGTCGACGCCGTAGGAGGGCAGCGTCTCCTCCGCGGCCCGCATCCAGCGGTCGTACGAGAAGTGCTCGCGCCAGCCGTCGAAGCGGCCGCCGGACTCGTACACGGCGCGGATGACGTCGCCGACGCGGCGGTCGCCGCGCGAGAGGAGGCCCTCGACGATGCCGGGCTTGCCGTCGTGGTAGCGGAAGCCGATGGAGCGGCCGTACTTCTTGTCGCCGCGGATCTTGTCGCGGAGCTTGCCGAGACGGGCGTCCGTCTCCTCCGCCGACAGCTGCGGCGCCCACTGGAAGGGGGTGTGCGGCTTCGGCACGAACCCGCCGATGGAGACCGTGCAGCGGATGTCGTTCTGGCCGGAGACCTCGCGGCCCTTGGCGATCACGTTGACCGCCATGTCACCGATCTGGAGGACGTCCTCGTCGGTCTCGGTGGGCAGGCCGCACATGAAGTACAGCTTCACCTGGCGCCAGCCGTTGCCGTAGGCGGTGGAGACCGTGCGGATCAGGTCCTCTTCCGAGACCATCTTGTTGATGACCTTGCGCATGCGCTCGGAGCCGCCCTCGGGGGCGAAGGTCAGGCCGGAGCGGCGACCGTTGCGGGTCAGCTCGTTGGCCAGGTCCACGTTGAAGGCGTCGACGCGGGTCGACGGCAGGGACAGGCCCACCTTGTCGTCCGAGTAGCGGTCGGCGAGGCCCTTGGCGATGTCGGCGATCTCGGTGTGGTCCGCCGAGGAGAGGGAGAGGAGGCCGACCTCCTCGAAGCCGGTCGCCTTGAGGCCCTTCTCCACCATTTCGCCGATGCCGGTGATGCTTCGCTCCCGCACGGGGCGCGTGATCATGCCGGCCTGGCAGAAACGGCAGCCGCGGGTGCAGCCGCGGAAGATCTCCACGGACATGCGCTCGTGGACGGTCTCGGCGAGCGGGACCAGGGGCTGCTTGGGGTAGGGCCACTCGTCGAGGTCCATGACGGTGTGCTTGGACACGCGCCACGGCACGCCGGAGCGGTTCGGCACGACACGGCCGATGCGGCCGTCCTCCAGGTACTCCACGTCGTAGAAGCCCGGCACGTAGACGTTGCCGGTCTTCGCGAGGCGCAGCAGCACTTCCTCGCGTCCGCCCGGACGGCCTTCGGCCTTCCAGGTGCGGATGATCTCGGTCATGTCGAGGACGGCCTGCTCGCCGTCGCCGATGACGGCGCAGTCGATGAACTCCGCGATCGGCTCGGGGTTGAAGGCCGCGTGGCCGCCCGCGAGCACGATGGGGTGGTCGACCGTACGGTTCTTCGACTCCAGCGGGATGCCCGCCAGGTCGAGGGCCGTGAGCATGTTGGTGTAGCCCAGCTCCGTGGAGAAGGACAGGCCGAACACGTCGAAGGCACCGACCGGGCGGTGGCTGTCGACGGTGAACTGCGGCACCTTGTGCTCGCGCATCAGTTCTTCGAGGTCGGGCCAGACCGAGTACGTGCGCTCGGCGAGGACGCCCTCGCGCTCGTTCAGCACCTCGTAGAGGATCATGACGCCCTGGTTGGGCAGCCCCACCTCGTACGCGTCCGGGTACATGAGCGCCCAGCGGACGTCGCACGACTCCCAGGGCTTCACCGTGGAATTGAGCTCACCACCGACGTACTGGATGGGCTTCTGCACATGCGGGAGCAGAGCTTCGAGCTGTGGGAAGACCGACTCGGACATCACGCGACTTTCGTGAAGCGGGCAGGGGGCGACTCTCAAGCGTACCCCGAGGGCCGGACCGCCCCCGCCCACGTGATCACGTCAGGGCGGCTCGCAGCGCGGGGTCGGCGGCCTCGGCCCAGACGGCCGGGAGCTCGCGTTCGCAGCGGGCGGTCACGCCTTCCTCGCGGCCGTACAGGACGCCCCAGGTGAAGGCGGACTCGCCGGCGCCGGCCGCCTGGAGGGCCAGCCGGTGCAGGGCCTCGCGGGCGACTACGCCGTCGCGGTGCTCGCCGAGCAGGGTCTGCACGGTCTTGGCGGCCCTGGCCAGGCGCTGGGCCGGCTTGCCGAGGGCGGGAGCGGCCGCCTCGGCCGCGTAGCGGGCGCGCTTGGCCGCCTTGCGGGCTTCGTGCAGGGCGATGTCGCGTTCCTCACCCGGCTCCAGCTCCAGGGCCGCGCCGACCCGGCGGGCGAGGCGGTCCCAGTCGCGGAGCACGGCCTTCGGCAGGACGCGCGCGGCCGGGCGGGTGGCGCGGGCGCGCAGGGGCGGGTCGGCCAGCAGGGCGTCGAGGGCGTCGAGGAGGGCCAGGTGGCGCGGGCTGTCGAGGGCCGCGACGGCGTGGCGGCGGGTGGCGGAGCGGCGGGCGGCGTTCCAGGTGCGCAGCCGGGACCGGACCGGACC
The DNA here is from genome assembly GCF_040609475.1 of Streptomyces sp. NPDC004667. NCBI lineage: Bacteria > Bacillati > Actinomycetota > Actinomycetes > Kitasatosporales > Streptomycetaceae > Streptomyces > Streptomyces sp. NPDC004667. The sequence continues at coordinate 5,346 of NZ_JBEXKC010000030.1, forward strand.
GTGGACCAGGGTGCGCGGGAGCTCCCCGAGGCGGGTGCGCAGCCGTTCCAGCAGGACCTCGCGGTCGCGGTCGGCGCCGAGTTCGGCGGCGAGGTGGCGCAGTTCCCCGCGGAGGGGGTCGGTGGCGGTGCGGTCGACGATCCGGCGGTAGCTGGCGAGCGCGCTGCGCAGCCGGCGGGTGGCGACGCGCATCTGGTGGACGGAGTCGGGCAGGTCGAGGCGGACGGCGGGGTCGAGGGCGACCAGGACGTCGCGCTGTTCGCGCAGGTACGCCAGCAGGTGCGCGCCCGCCGTGCCCTCGGGGGGGCCTTCGGGGGCAGCGGCGGGCTCCGGGGCGGCGCCGGTCTCGGCGAGGGCGCGGGCGAGCTTGGAGGGGGCGTCGCTGACGCGGAGTCCGGCCTTGCGGAAGCGCTTCTCGACGGCGTCGAGGAGGGCGGGGTCCACGCCGTCGGCGAGTTCCACCTCGACCTCGGTCCAGGTGGCGACGGCCGTGCCCCGCTCGGCGCGCACGGTGTCGGTGCTCAGCTCGGCGAGGAGGTCGCCCCGGGCGTCGAGGAGGTGGCTCACGGCGCGTTCGGAGCCCAGCCTGACCTGCGGTTCGAGCCCGAGGCCGCGGACGCGGGAGCGGACGAGGGCGGTGAGGGCCCGGGGCGGGGCGTCGGCGAGGGGGGCGCGGATCTCGTCGCGGACTCCGGGGGCGACGGGCAGTTTCAGGTGCCAGCCGGCGTCCTGGCCGCCGGTGCGGCGCCGCAGGGTGAGCCCGGCTGCGGCGAGGCGCCGGTCGGGGGTGTCGTAGTAGACGGCGTCGAGGCGGACGGTGCCCTCGGCGCGGACCGCGGTGATCCCGGCGGTTCCGGTCAGGTCGGGGACGCGCCCGCGGTGTCCGGCGCCGGCTTCGCCGTCCTGCGCGCCGTCGCCGTGCGTGAACTCGAATTTCCGCTCGATCTCGCGCTTGGTTTCCGCCATGAACCGAATCTAATGCGGAACGGGGTGCGGTGGGGGGCCGCCGTCCGCCGCGGCGGAAAGCGGCCCCCCGTACGGCGCGATCAGGCCGACATGGGGCGTTGGACCCGGATGGACTGGAGTAGTCCGATCGCCACCCAGACGGCGAACATCGACGATCCTCCGTAGGACACGAAGGGCAGCGGGAGCCCGGCCACCGGCATGATGCCGAGGGTCATCCCGATGTTCTCGAAGGCCTGGAAGGCGAACCAGGCGATGATCCCGGCGCACACGACGGTGCCGTAGAGCTCGGTGGTCTCGCGGGCGATGACGCAGGCCCGCCAGAGCACGACGCCGAGCAGGACCAGGATCAGTCCGGCGCCGAGGAACCCGAGCTCCTCCCCCGCCACGGTGAAGACGAAGTCGGTCTGCTGTTCCGGGACGAACTGGCCGGTGGTCTGCGAGCCCTTGAAGAGCCCGGAGCCGGTCAGCCCGCCGGAGCCGATCGCGATGCGCGCCTGGTTGGTGTTGTAGCCGACGCCGGCGGGGTCGAGCTCGGGGTTGGCGAAGGCCGCGAAGCGGTTGATCTGGTATTCGTCGAGGACGCCGAGCTGCCAGATCAGGACGGCCCCGGCGGCGCCGGAGGCCAGCAGGCCGACCACCCAGCGGTTGGAGGCGCCGGAGGCGAGCAGCACGCCGAGCACGATGACGACCATGACCATGACGGAGCCGAGGTCGGGCATCAGCATGACGATGCCCATGGGGGCGGCGGCCAGGCACAGGGCCTTCATCACGGTGCGGTGGTCGGGGTGGGCGAGGTCTCCCGCGTCCACCCGGGCGGCGAGCAGCATGGCCATGCCGAGGATGATCGTGATCTTCACGAACTCGGAGGGCTGGAGCGAGAAGCCGCCGCCGATCACGATCCACGCGTGGGCGCCGTTGATGGTGGCGCCGAGCGGGGTGAGCACGGCGATGATCAGGACCAGGGAGAGCCCGTACAGGATGGGCACGACTCCGCGCAGGGTGCGGTGCCCCAGGGCGATGGTGCCGATCATCAGGACCAGGCCGATGCCGGTGTTCATGGCGTGGCGCAGGAGGAAGTAGTACGGGTCCCCCTGGTTCAGGGTGGTGCGGTTGCGGGTCGCGGACCACACCAGCAGGGCGCCCAGGGTGGACAGGGCGAGCGCGGACAGCAGTATCGGCCAGTCGAGCCGGCGCAGGACGGAGTCCCGGGCGGTCAGCTTGGCCACGGGGCCGCGCTGGGGTGCGTACCGGGAGACGGAGAACTTGTTGGCGGTCTGCATCGGGGCCTCAGTCCTGCCGGTGGGCGGGCGGGGCCGGGGGTCCGGCGAGCGCGGGCGGGGCGGATTCCTCCGGGGACGGCGGCACGTACGGCCGGACCTCGGGGGCGTCGATGGAGCCGTCGGGCTGCACCTTGGGCAGCTCGGCCTCGGGCTTGAGCAGCAGGGCCTTCTTGGGGTCCTGCTTGCCGGCCATGTCGAGGCCGTAGAGGGCGTTGTAGACGTTGCGCACGGCGGGACCGGAGGCACCGGAGCCGGTGCCGCCCTGGGAGATCGTCATCACGATCGTGTAGTCGTCGGTGTACGTGGCGAACCAGGAGGTCGTCTGCTTGCCGTAGACCTCGGCGGTGCCGGTCTTGGCGTGCATCGGGATCTCCTTCTGCGGCCAGCCGCCGAAGCGCCAGGCGGCGGTGCCGCGGGTGGCGACGCCCTCCAGCGCTTCTCCTATCTTCGACCGGGTCTCCTCGGTCATGGGGAGCTTGCCGTGGGCCTTGGGCTGGATCTCCTCGACCTTCTTGCCGTCGGCGCTGACGATCGCCTTGCCGATGGTCGGGTTCCACAGGGTGCCGCCGTTGGAGATGGCGGCGTAGATGGTGGCCATCTGGATCGGGGTGACGAGCGTGTCGCCCTGTCCGATGGAGTAGTTGACGGCGTCACCGGCGCGCATGAGGTTGCCTTCGAGGCAGTTCTCGTAGGAGAGCAGCTCGACGTAGGTGCCGCCCTTCTTGCCGGTCTTGCACCACTGGTCCTTGTTGGCCTCCCAGAACTTCTGCTTCCACTCGCGGTCGGGGACCCGGCCCTTCTCCTCGCCCGGCAGGTCCACGCCGGTCTCGGCGCCGAGACCGAACTGGTGGGCGGTCTTGTAAAAAATCTGCGCCGGGTTCTTGATCGGGTGGAGTCCGCCGTCCTTGAGCCACTGCTGGTGGCCGAGGGCGTAGAAGACGGTGTCGCAGGAGACCTCCAGGGCCCGCCCGAGCGTGATGTTGCCGTGGCCCTGGGACTCGAAGTTCTTGAAGACCTGGCCGCCGATGGAGTACGAGCTGGGGCAGGGGTAGTCGCCGTCGAACTTGTACCCGGCGTTGACCGCGGCCGCGGTCGGGATGACCTTGAAGATGGAGCCCGGGGCGGCCTGGCCCTGGATCGCCCGGTTCATCAGCGGGACGTTGGACTCCTTGGCGGTGAGCTTGGCGTAGTCCTTGCCGGAGATGCCGCCGACCCACACGTTGGGGTCGTACGTCGGGTTGGAGGCCATCGCCACGACCCGGCCGGTCTTGGACTCCAGGACGACGATGGCGCCCGCGTCGGCCTTGTAGGGGACGCCGGTGTTGCGGTCGATCTGCTTGCGCGCCTCGACCATGGCCGCGTTGAGCTCGTACTCGGCGACCCCTTGGACGCGGGCGTCGATGCTGGTCACCAGGTTGGCGCCGGGGACGGCAGGGTCGTTGGCGGCCTGTCCGATGACCCGTCCGAGGTTGTCGACCTCGTAGCGGGTGACGCCGGACTTGCCGCGCAGTGCCTTGTCGTAGGTGCGCTCCAGGCCGAAGCGGCCGACCTGGTCGGAGCGCAGGAACGGCGAGTTGGTGTTCTTCGCCTTGACGATCTCGTCGTCGGTGACCGGGGAGAGGTAGCCGAGGACCTGGCCGGTGTTGGCGCCGCCGGGGGCCGGGTAGCGGCGTACGGCGGTGGGTTCGGCGGTGATGCCGGGGAAGTCCTCGGGGCGTTCGCGGATCTGGAGGGCCTGCTGGGTGGTGGCCTCCAGGGTCACCGGGATGGGCTGGTAGGGGGAACCGTTCCAGCACGGCTGGGGGGTCTTGGAGTCGCAGAGGCGGACCTTGTCCATGACGTCCTGCGGCTTCATGTCGAGCACCCCGGCGAGGCGGGTCAGGACGCCCTTGCCCTTGTCCTTTATCTTCATCAGCTCGGTGCGGCTGGCGGAGACGACCAGACGGGTCTCGTTGTCGGCCAGCGGTACGCCGCGCGCGTCCAGGATGGAGCCGCGCACGGCCGGCTGGACCACCTGCTGGACGTGGTTGTTCTTGGCCTCGTCGGAGTACTCCTGGCCGTTGCGGATCTGGAGGTACCAGAGCCGGCCGCCCAGCGTGAGCAGCAGGGAGAAGACGAGCACCTGAAGGATGACGAGCCGGATCTGCACCCGGTGGGTGCGTCCGGTCTCCGGAATGTTGGTCACGACTGCTCCCCCGTCACAGCTTCTTGACGCTCTTCACGCTCTTCACGCCCTTGACGCTCTTCACGCCCTTGACACCCTTTATGCGCCCGGCCCGGTTGGCGCGGCCGCGCGCGGTCTTCAGCCGCAGGCCGCCGCGCTGGCTGCCGATGCGCAGCCCCGTGCCGCCGGCCAGCCAGCCGGAGGCGACGTCCTTGCCCTGCGGCGGGCCCCCGTTGGCCTCGACGGCCATCGGGTCGTTCTCGGCACGGCGGGCGAGCGCCATGAGGAACGGCACCGTGAAGGGTGCGAGCAGCAGGTCGTACAGGGTGGCGGTGAACAGCAGGCCGGCCAGGCCGACGTGCCGGGCGGCGGTGTCTCCGACGAGGGCGCCGACGCCCGCGTAGAGCAGGGTGGAGGACATCGCGGCGGCGACGACGGTGAGCATCGGGCCCCAGGCGGAGCGGAACCGCCCGGTGTCGGGGCGGACGAGGCCCACGAGGTAGCCGATGAGGCACAGGACGAGGGCGTAGCGGCCGGCGGCGTGGTCGGCCGGCGGGGCCAGGTCGGCGAGCAGGCCGGCGCCGAAGCCGATGAGGGCTCCGCCGACGGGCCCGTAGACCAGGGCGAGGGCGACCACGGTCAGCAGGACGAGGTCGGGGACGGCCCCGGGCAGCTGGAGCCGCCCGAGGACGCTGACCTGGATGACGAGGGCCACGGCGACGAGCGTGCCCGAGAGCAGGATCCGGTTGAAGCGCATGGTGATCGGCTCCTACTCGTCGGCCGGCTTGACGGACGCGCCGGCGGACGGGGTGACCGTGACCGTGACCGTCGGGGTGGGCTTGGGGGCCTCGGGCTTGGGGGGCAGGACGGTGTCGCGGGGGTCCTCGCGCGGGGGCATGACGACGACGCCGACGATGTCCAGGCGGGAGAAGCCGACGAACGGCCTCACCCACACGGTGCGGGTCAGGTCCCCGCGGGAGGGGTCGACCTTGACGACCTCTCCGATGGGGACGCCGGGTACGAAGGGCTTGTTGCCCCGGGAGCCGAAGGTGACGAGCCGGTCGCCCGGGTTCACCTTGGCCTTGCCGTTGAGCATCTGGACGGAGAGGGCGCGGTCGCCCTGACCGGTGGCGAAGCCGAGCTCTCCGGTCTTCTCCAGCCGGGTGCCGACGGTGAAGTCGGGGTCGTTGGCGAGCACCACGGTGGCGGTGTCGGGGCCGACGGTGGTGACGCGGCCGACGAGTCCGTCCCCGTTCAGGACGGTCATGTCGCGCTCGATGCCGTCCTTGCTGCCCGCGTCGATGGTGACGGTCCAGGAGAAGCCCTGGGCCGCTCCTATGGCGATGACCTCGGCGCCCTTGATGCCGTACTGTCCGGCGCCGGCCCGCTTGAGCATCTGGTCGAGCTCGTGGATGCGGCTGCGGGTCTGGTCGTCACTGCCCAGCTTGGCCTTCAGCGCGGTGTTCTCGCGCTCCAGCGTCGCGATGCGGCTGTGGCGCTGGTCGGAGTCGCGTACGGCTCCTATGGCGTTGGCGACCGGATCCACCGCGGTCGCCATACCCTCTTCGACGGGGCCGAAGACCGCTGCGGCGGCCTGCCGGGCCCCGTCGACCGGCGACTCCTCTCCCGCCCTGATGTCCACCGTGATCAAAGCGAACGCGATGGCGATCAGCAGCACCAGGAGCAGCCGGCTCTCTCGTGTGTCCCTCACGTGCGGAGGCCGTGCCTTCCTCGTAGAAACCCATGCGGCGGAGCCGCTCCGGTGGAGCCGGGGCATCCACCGGACTGTGCCTGTATATCAACGATCCGCCGCACCGGCGCGGTAGCACCCGTACGGCGGATCCTTGTGTTCCGCATGCCCCGTTCGCGGGGATTCGATCACCGCCGGGGCTGGGCGTCCAGAACCTGCTGGAGGGCCTCGAACTCCTCGACGCACTTGCCGGAGCCCAGCGCCACGGAGTCGAGCGGGTCCTCGGCGATGTGGATCGGCATGCCCGTCTCGCGGCGCAGGCGCTCGTCGAGCCCGCGCAGCAGGGCTCCTCCGCCGGTGAGGACGATGCCGCGGTCCATGATGTCGCCGGAGAGCTCCGGCGGACACTTGTCGAGGGTGGTCTTGACGGCGTCGACGATCGCGTTGACCGGCTCCTCGATGGCCTTGCGCACCTCCGCGGCCGAGATGACCACGGTCTTGGGCAGGCCCGAGACGAGGTCGCGGCCGCGGATCTCGGTGTGCTCGTCCTTGTCGAGGTCGTACGCCGACCCGATGGTGATCTTGATCTGCTCGGCGGTGCGCTCGCCGAGGAGGAGGGAGTACTCCTTCTTGATGTGCTGGATGATCGCGTTGTCCAGCTCGTCGCCGGCCACCCGGATGGACTGCGCGGTGACGATTCCGCCGAGGGAGATGACGGCGACCTCCGTGGTGCCGCCGCCGATGTCCACGACCATGTTGCCGGTGGCCTCGTGGACGGGCAGGCCCGAGCCGATGGCGGCGGCCATGGGCTCTTCGATGATGTGCACCTGGCGGGCGCCGGCCTGCGTGGACGCCTCGATGACGGCGCGGCGCTCCACTCCGGTGATGCCGGAGGGCACGCAGACCACCACGCGCGGGCGCGCCAGGTACCGGCGCTTGTGGATCTTGAGGATGAAGTACCGGAGCATCCGCTCGGTGATCTCGAAGTCGGCGATCACGCCGTCCTTGAGGGGCCGTACGGCGACGATGTTGCCGGGCGTCCGGCCGATCATCTTCTTCGCCTCGGAGCCGACCGCCAGGATGCCACCGGTGTTCGTGTTGATGGCGACCACGGACGGCTCGTTCAGAACGATTCCCCGGCCCCTCACGTACACCAGCGTGTTGGCGGTCCCGAGGTCGATCGCCATGTCACGGCCGATGAACGACATGTTGTTCCCCTTGTTCCCCATGAGGAGCGTCTGGCCTTCCAGTTGATAGCGGCTGCTGTCAGGGTCGGCGAGGTGGGTGTGTGGGTGGAGGCCCCATCGTAGTGCCGCAAGTGCGGAGTCCGCGCGACGGGACTCCGGCAATCCCGCCGGAACGGATACCCGCCCCCTTAGTGGTGACGTCGTGTCCTGTCCAGGCGTTCCCGGTTGCCACCCGCAATACCGAAGGGCGACCGAAATTACTTCGGTCGCCCCAGGTCATGAGCGCTATTTGGCTGATGTCTCGTCAGGAAAGAGTGCCCCGGAAGGCCCCCCGCGGCCCTCAGAGGGAGGGGAAGAAGAGCTTCAGCTCGCGCTCCGCGGACTCCTCGGAATCCGAGGCGTGGACCAGGTTCTCCCGGGTGACGGTGCCGAAGTCGCCCCGGATGGAACCGGGCGCCGCGGCGATCGGGTCGGTGGGTCCGGCCAGCTGCCGGACACCCTCGATCACGCGTTCCCCTTCGACCACGAGGACGACGACCGGGCCGCTCTCCATGAAGCCCATCAGGGGCTCGTAGAACGGGCGCCCCACGTGCTCGGCGTAGTGCGTCTCCAGCGTCTGACGGTCCAGCGTGCGCAGCTCCAGCGCGGGAACGGTCCAGCCGGCCTTCCGCTCGATCCGGCCGATGATCTCGCCGATCAGGCCGCGACGGACGGCGTCCGGCTTGAGGATGACGAGCGTGCGCTGGGTCATGGTCTAACTCCTTGCGGCATACGGGTGCGGTAGGGCGAATCTACAGGGCCGTTGCGGTGACCCGTCACGCAGCGTCAGGGGCGGCGGCTTCGGCCTGCGCGGCCCAGCGCGCCTTGATCGCGTCGATGCGTCGGCCGTAGTGCACCGAGCACCACCACAGGCCCGCGAAGACCGCGCCCAGGAAGAACATCGTCGGGACCACGAAACCGCTCGCGATCAGCCCGATCTGCAGCGCCCAGCCCAGCTGGACGGCGCCGGGACGCGACAGCATCCCGCACAGCAGCACCGACAGCAGCATGGTCACGCCGCAGACCGTCCACACCTGGGCCTGCGTCAGGTCCGGGTTCTTCATGGCCACCAGGCCCGCGAAGCCGACGATGAAGAATTCACCGATCAGCGTGCTCGCGCAGAGCGTGCGCATCGATCCCTCAGCCCCTCTTGAACAGCAGGCGGGCCTCGCCCACCGTGATCACGGAACCGGTCACCAGAACGCCGGCCCCACCGTATTCGGCCTCTTCCTCCGCCAGGGTGACGGCCGCCTCCAGGGCGTCGTCCAGCCGCGGCTCCACCTGCACCCGGTCCGCTCCGAAGACCTCGACCGCGATGGCCGCCAGCTCGTCCGCGCCCATCGCCCGGTGGCTGGTGTTCTCGGTGACGACGACCTCCGCGAAGATCGGCTCGAAGGCCTCGAAGACGCCCCTGACGTCCTTGCCCTCGCTCGCCGCCACCACACCGATCAGCCGGCTGAAGCCGAAGGCCTCGGTGACCGCCTCCGCGGTCACCTGCGCGCCCGCCGGGTTGTGCGCGGCGTCCAGGATCACCGTGGGGCTGCGGCGCACGACCTCCATGCGGCCCGGCGAGGTCACCGAGGCGAAGGCGCGGCGCACCGTGTCGCCGTCCAGCTCCCGCGCGTGCTCCCCGCCGACCCCGAAGAAGGCCTCGACGGCGGCCAGCGCCACCGCCGCGTTGTGCGCCATGTGGGCGCCGTACAGCGGCAGGAAGATGCCGTCGTACTCGCCGCCCACCCCGCGCAGGGTCAGCATCTGGCCGCCGACCGCCACCTCGCGGGCGACGACACCGAACTCCATGCCCTCGCGCGCCACGGTCGCGTCGACCTCGACGGCCTTCTTCAGCAGCACCTGCGCCGCGTCCACCGGCTGCTGGGCCAGGATCACGGTGGCGTCCTGCTTGATGATGCCGCCCTTCTCCTGGGCGATCTCGCCGGGCGTGGAGCCGAGCCGGTCCGTGTGGTCGAGGCTGATCGGGGTGATCACGGCGACCGTGCCGTCGATCACGTTGGTGGCGTCCCAGCTGCCGCCCATCCCGACCTCGACGACCGCCACGTCCACGGGCGCGTCCGCGAAGGCCGCGTACGCCATGCCCGTGAGCACCTCGAAGAAGGACAGCCGGTACTCCTCGGCCGCGTCGACCATCTCCACGTACGGCTTGATGTCGTGGTACGTCTCGATGAAGCGCTCGGCGCCGATCGGCGCCCCGTCCAGGCTGATCCGCTCCGTGACCGACTGCACGTGCGGGCTCGTGTAGCGGCCGGTGCGCAGCTCGAAGGCGTTCAGCAGGGCCTCGATCATCCGGGCCGTGCTGGTCTTGCCGTTCGTGCCGGTCACGTGGATCGACGGGTACGCGCGCTGCGGTTCGCCCAGGACGTCCATCAGCGCGGCGATCCGGCTGACCGACGGCTCCAGCTTGGTCTCGCCCCAGCGCGTGGCGAGCTCCTGCTCCACCTCCAGGAGCGCCTTCGCCACCTCCGGGTCCTCGGGGCGGGAGGGGACCGGGTCACCGGTGGGCGGCCCGGCCTGGGCGCGCAGGGTGCGGCTGCCGGCCTCGATCACCGCCAGGTCGGGGTCGCGGTCGGACTCTTCCGCCACTATCTGGTCGAACTCGTCGAAGGACTCGTCGAGGTGGTCGACGCCGTCACGGTCGTGGCTCTCGGGCTGCTGCTCACTCACGCACCCAGTCTACGGACGAGGACCCCCGGGACTTTCGGCCCGGCCGTTTCGGGACCTTCGGCTACGAAAGCGACCGGATCGTTATGCAAGCCTTGCGGACAGGAGATTGGGGAACAAATGCCGCAGGCCAGCGCCAACAAGACAGCTTCCAGCCGCGACATAGGGATGGACCTGGGGACCGCCAACACCCTCGTCTACGCGCGCGGGCACGGAATCGTCCTCAATGAGCCGTCCGTGGTCGCGGTCAAGGCGGGCACGACCACGGCCCTCGCCGTCGGCGCCGAGGCCAAGGAGACCATCGGCCGCACCCCGGGCTCCATCACCGCGATCCGGCCCCTCAAGGACGGGGTGATCTGCGACTACGAGGTAGCCGAGGAGATGATCCGGCACTTCGTCCGCAAGGCGGTCCCCGGCCGCCGCCCCCGCACCCGGATGGTCATCTGCGTCCCGTCCGGGGTGACCCCGGTCGAGCGGCGGGCCATCATCCACGCCTCCACCCGGGCCGGCGCCAGGAAGGTCCACCTGATCGAGGAGCCGATGGCGGCCGCGATCGGCGCCGGACTGCCCGTCGCCGAGGCCCGCGGCTCCATGGTCGTGGACATCGGCGGCGGCACCTCCGAGGTGGCCGTCATCTCGCTCGGCGGCATCGTCACCTCCCGGTCCCTGCGCGTCGGCGGGGACCGGCTGGACACGGCGATCATCGACTACGTCCGCAAGGAGCACGCGCTGCTCATCGGCGAGCGCACCGCCGAGGACATCAAGATCGGCATCGGCTCGGCCTGGCCCGTCCCGGACCGGCCCGAGCTGGAGACCCGCACCTTCACCGTGCGCGGCCGCGAGAAGGTCGGCGGGATGCCCAAGACCCTGGAGCTGGACGCCGCGGACGTGCGCTCCGCCCTCGACGAGCCCATCGAGGCGATCATCGCCGCCGTCCGCGGCACCCTGGAGGAGTGCCCGCCCGAGCTCTCCGGCGACGTGATGCAGCACGGCATCGTCCTCACCGGCGGCGGCGCCCTCCTGCCCGGCCTCGACCTGCGCATCGCCTCCGCCACGGGCATCCCGGTCTTCGTCGCGGACGCCCCGCTGGACTGCGTGGCCCTCGGCTCGGGGAAGTGCGTCGAGGAGCTGGACACCCTCGGCAGCCTCTTCGCCGACTAGGACCGCCGGCAGGGCCCAGGCGGCCTAGCCGCGCGGGAGCGTCGCCACGACCTCGTACGCGTCCTCGCCGCGGGTCGCCGTCAGGGTTCCGCCCAGGCTGCGGACGCGCTCGGACATGCTGGCCGTGCCCGAACCCGCCGAGACCGGGGCCCTGCCCGGGATGCGGGCCGGGAGGCCGTTGCTGACCGCGATCCGCAGCTGCGGCCCGTCCACCCGGATCACCACCTCGATGGTCTCGCCGTGCGCGTGCTTGGCCGCGTTCGTCAGGCACTCCTGCACCACCCGGTAGACCGCAGCCTGGCGCAGCGGCGACAGCGCGTGCGCGTCCGGGTCCATGGCCAGACGCACCGGCGAACCGGCCCGGCCGCTCTCCCGCGCCAGCTCCTCCAAGCCGTCCACACCGGGCGTCGCGGCCCGCTCCCCGCGCTGCACGATGATCTCGTTGAGCACCAGGTGGGCCCGCCGCGCGGTGTCCGCGAGCTCCTCGAAGTCCTTCGCGTACGAGGTCTCGCGCGCCCGCATCGACAGCACCTCGGAGCGCACCGTCAGCAGGGTCAGCTCCCGGCCGACGAAGTCGTGGACGTCCCGGGCGACGGAGGTGCGCTCCTGCTCGACGGCGCCCTGCACCGCCGCCTCCGCCCGGCGGGCCTGGAGCTCGTTCACCAGGTCGTGCCGGTACGCGGCGATGCCCACCGCCGAGGCGAGGACCCCGATCGGCACCACCAGGCTGAGGAAGGCGCTCAGGGTCTCCGCCCTCGGCTCGGGCCAGCCCGGAAGGCTGAACACCGCGAGCGCGAAGGCGACGTAGCCGAGGGTGGCCAGGATCCCGGCCCGCCGTCCCCGGTAGCGGCCGACGGAGTACAGCGCGAACTGGATCAGCGTCAGCTCGTGCAGCCAGCCGATGAACAGCAGCGCGGTGACGTACGACGCCCACGGCAGCCGGCGCCGCACCAGCAGCGTCGCGCAGCCCGCGGTGAGCACGACGGCGGCCTGCGGCCCGGTGAGGGAGTTGTCGGCGGCGGCCAGGCCCGGCAGGTCCAGCACCATCAGGGCCAGACAGCCCAGGGCCGTCAGGACGTCCTGTGCCCGTAGGGAAGCGGCCCAGCCCTCGGTGAGCCGGCGGCAGGAGGCCGCGACCCGTTGGAACGCCGAGGCGGCGGGCTTGACGTGCATGTCCCCCATCATCCGTGGTCCACGCCCCGGATCGGATCCACGAGACGGACATATGAAGTGATATACGGCACTGTAGGCGCCTTCGGACAGGGTCGGACGGCCCGTCCGCCCGTGACCTTTCGCCCCGGTCCCGGCGCTCCCCGGAAACACGGGAAGGCCCCCGCACCGATGGTGCGGGGGCCTTCCTGTTCCGTGCCTACGCGGCGGGCAGCGCGTCCAGCTGCGCCTGGATCCGGGCGATGTCGGCCTCGGCCTTGGCCAGCCGGCCCTTGATCTTGTCCACGACGTTGTCCGGGGCCTTGGCCAGGAAGGCCTCGTTCCCGAGCTTCGCCTCGGCCTGCTGCTTCTCCTTCTCGGCGGCGCCCAGGTCCTTGCTCAGGCGCTTGCGCTCGGCCGCCACGTCGATGGTGCCGGACAGGTCCAGCGCGACGGTGGCACCGGCGACCGGGAGGGTCGCGGTGGCGTTGAAGTCCTCGCCCTCCGGCTGGAGGCGCAGCAGCTGCCGGATCGCGGCCTCGTGCGCCGCCAGCGCCGTACCGGCCAGGTCCAGGCGGGCCGGGACCTTCTGGCCCGGCTGCAGGCCCTGGTCGGCGCGGAAGCGGCGGACCTCGGTGACGACGGCCTGGAGGTTCTCGATCTCCGTCTCGGCGGCCTCGTCGCGGAAGCCACTGTCCTTGGGCCAGTCGGCGACGACGAGGGACTCGCCGCCGGTCAGCGTGGTCCACAGGGTCTCGGTGACGAAGGGGACCACCGGGTGCAGGAGCCGCAGGGTGGTGTCCAGGACCTCGCCGAGCACCCGGCCGGAGACCTCGGCGCCCTCGCCGCCCGCGAAGAAGGTCGTCTTCGACAGCTCGACGTACCAGTCGAAGACCTCGTCCCACGCGAAGTGGTAGAGGGCCTCGCTGAGCTTCGAGAACTGGAAGTCCTCGTAGTACGCGTCGACCTGCGCGACCGTCTTGTTCAGGCGGGACAGGATCCAGCGGTCGGTCGCCGACATCTTCTCGACCGGGGGCAGGTCACCCTCGACCGTGGCGCCGTTCATGAGCGCGAAGCGGGTGGCGTTCCAGATCTTGTTGGCGAAGTTGCGGGAGGCCTGGACCCAGTCCTCGCCGATCGGGACGTCGGTGCCGGGGTTGGCGCCCTTGGCCAGGGTGAAGCGGACGGCGTCGGAGCCGTACTTGTCCATCCAGTCCAGCGGGTCGACGACGTTGCCGAAGGACTTCGACATCTTCTTGCCGCGCTCGTCGCGGACGAGGCCGGTCAGGGCGATCGTCTTGAAGGGGACCTCGCCGTCCATGGCGTAGAGGCCGAACATCATCATCCGGGCGACCCAGAAGAAGATGATGTCGTGGCCGGTGACCAGGACGTCGGTGGAGTAGAACTTCTCCAGGTCCGGGGTCTTCTCCGGCCAGCCGAGCGTGGAGAACGGCCACAGGCCGGAGGAGAACCAGGTGTCGAGGACGTCGGTGTCCTGGGTCCAGCCCTCGCCGGTCGGCACCGCGTCGTCGGGTCCGACGCAGACGACCTCGCCGTCCGGGCCGTACCAGACGGGGATGCGGTGGCCCCACCACAGCTGGCGCGAGATGCACCAGTCGTTGAGGTTGTCGACCCAGTCGAAGTAGCGCTTCTCCATCTCCTTCGGGTGGATCGTGACCCGGTCGTCGCGGACCGCGTCACCGGCGGCCTTGGCGAGGGTCTCGACCTTGACCCACCACTGGAGGGACAGGCGCGGCTCGACGGTGGTGGAGCAGCGCGAGCAGTGCCCGACGGAGTGCAGGTAGGGGCGCTTCTCGGCGACGATCCGGCCCTGCTCGCGCAGGGCGCCGACGACCGCGGAACGCGCCTCGAAGCGGTCCAGGCCGAGGAAGGGGCCGTGGACGGTGATGACGCCGTGCTCGTCCATGATCGTCATGTTCGGCAGGCCGTGGCGCTGCCCGATGGCGAAGTCGTTCGGGTCGTGGGCGGGCGTCACCTTGACGCAGCCGGTGCCGAACTCCGGGTCGACGTGCGTGTCCGCGACGACCGGGATGGAGCGGTCGGTGAGCGGCAGCTTGATGAGCTTGCCGACCAGGTGCTTGTAGCGCTCGTCGTCCGGGTGGACGGCGATGGCCGTGTCGCCGAGCATCGTCTCGGCGCGGGTGGTCGCGACGACGAGGGTGTCCTCGCCCTCCCCGTACTTGATGGAGACGAGCTCGCCCGCGTCCTCCTGGTACTCCACCTCGATGTCGGAGATGGCCGTCAGGCAGCGGGGGCACCAGTTGATGATGCGCTCGGCGCGGTAGATGAGCCCGTCGTCGAAGAGCTTCTTGAAGATCGTCTGGACGGCCTTGGACAGCCCCTCGTCCATGGTGAACCGCTCACGGGACCAGTCGACGCCGTCGCCGAGGCGCCGCATCTGGCCGAGGATCTTGCCGCCGTACTCTTCCTTCCACTGCCAGACCCGCTCGACGAACTCCTCGCGGCCCAGGTCGTGGCGGGACTTGCCCTCCTCGGCGAGCTGCTGCTCGACCTTGTTCTGGGTGGCGATGCCGGCGTGGTCCATGCCGGGCAGCCACAGCGACTCGTAGCCCTGCATCCGCTTGCGGCGGGTCAGGGCGTCCATCAGCGTGTGCTGGAAGGCGTGGCCCAGGTGGAGGGAGCCGGTGACGTTCGGCGGCGGGATGACGATGGTGTACGCGGGCTTCTCGCTCGCGGGATCGGCCGTGAAGTAGCCACGCTCCACCCAGCGCTCGTAGAGCTTCCCCTCTACCTCGGCCGGCGCGTACTGGGTCGGCAGTTCGGAGTTGGGGGCACTGGGTGTCTGCGTGTTCTCGGTCACGGGGCACAGGATACGGCGGGTGCCGCCCGCGTCACGAATCCATTCCACCGCGGGCTCCCCCGTTGACCTCGATGGCAGCGGGGCCGTCTGATGCCCCCCATGAACGAGATCATCCAGCCACCCCTCCCCTATCAGCCGGTACCGCAGGCACCGCGCAAGCGCAGGCTCGTCCTGCGGACGGTGGTGACCGTGCTCGCCGTCGGCGCGGGGGTGTTCTTCGGCAGGACGGCCGTGAACGCGGTCCTCGGCGCCCCCGACGACGCGGGCCGCTACCGGCTGACCCCGCCCGCCGCCTTCCAGGGCCTGATCCTGCAGGACTCCGGGCCGCGCGTGGACGCCATCAAGGAGGGACAGGGGGCCCGCAAGCCGGGCACCGAGCCGGTGGCCGTGGTCTACGCCGATCAGAGCGGCACCGCGCAGCTGGTGGTCAGCGGGGCGTCCGGCACCTTCACGGACGGGGACCCCGGGGCCGAACTCACCAAGAGCCTCCCCGCCATGGGCGTCAACGGGGCCACCACCCAGGATGCCGGCACGCCCGCGGGCGGGGCGATGCGCTGCGGCACCTTCACGACGGGGGCGGGACCTCTGACGCTGTGCATGTGGGCCGACCACAGTTCCCTGGTGACGGTCACCGTCCCGGTGGAGCACGCGCCGGTCACCCTCGAGACACTGGCCGGGCAGACCCGCGCCCTGCGGGCGGCGATGGAGGTCCCGAAGGCGTAGTGGTTCCGTAACGGCCGGGACCCCGATGCCCTGGGCGAACGATCCTTCCGCAAGGATGTGTGAATCAGATAAGCACACCTCACAGGGGGACGCGGGATGAGTTACAACCAGCCAGGTCCGTACGGGCAGCAGCCGCAGCAGCCGGGTCCCTACGGGCAGCAGCCCCCGCCGCCGCCCGGCCCGTACGGCCAGCCCGCCCCCCAGCCGGGCTACGGCTACCCCCAGCAGACCCCGCCGCCCCCGCCGGCCTACCCCCAGCAGACCCCGCCGCCCCCGCCGCCGGCCTTCCCCCAGCAGGGCGGCTACCAGCAGCCGCCGCAGCCGCCGCAGCCCGCGTACGGCTACCAGCAGCAGCCTCCGCAGCAGGGCTACATGCCCCCGCCGACGCCCCCGAAGAAGTCCAAGGCGGGCCCGGTCATCGCGGTGGTCGCCGTCGTGGCCGTGATCGGCGGCGCCGGCTGGTGGTTCCTGGGCGGCGGCTCGGGCGGCTCGGTCTCGGACGCGACGAAGGGCTACAAGCTGGTCGCCCCGGAGTCGGTGGGCGAGTTCCAGAAGAACCCGAAGTACCAAGAGCAGCCCATCAGCGACAAGGACAAGCAGGAGGCCGAGGCCGCCGGCATCAAGAACCCCACTCAGGTGGGCATGAGCTACCAGTCCGGCGACCCCAAGAACCCGCTGACCGCCAAGGGCCTCAGCTTCAGCGGTCTCTATGGTGAACTCGCCGACCCGGAGAAGTCGGTGGACGCCTACTTCGCCTTGTTCAAGATGAACGCCGCCAAGAAGAACGACAAGATGACGGTCGAGCTCGTCGGCAGCCCCAAGTCGATCGCCCCGGCCGGCTTCAAGGGCGCCATCCTCAAGTGCCAGGAGATCAAGTCCGTCCCGAAGGACCCGACGACGACCAAGGGGATCAAGGAATTCACGCTGCCCGTCTGCATCTGGGGTGACTACAGCACCCTGAGCGCCGTCAGCGCCAACGACGCTGCCTCGCTCCTCGCCGGCAAGCCCGGCTACACCCTGGAGCAGACTGCGGACCTCGCCGCGAAGCTGTACAACACGGCCCGCGTCAAGGCCTGATCAACTCGGCGGCCGGCCGCGCGCAGATCACCGCGCTGGCCGGCCTCAGCCGCATCAGCTTTGTGCTGCGTAACACGCATCACCTGCAGCACCGAGCCTGACCCCGATGTTGACCAGGGCCCAATAGCAACCGGGGTAGGCTGCCGGGTTGAAGTCGGCGCCGAGTTTGCACGCAGCCTCCACCTTCGGGCCGATGTTGTAGCCCGCTTGGTGCAGGGAGTACTGACAATCGCCCTGATCGGCCGAGGCGGGCGAAGCCACCACCATCGGCAGGGCAGCGGCGACGAACATCGCCGACAGGACTCCTACTACTCGCTTCTTCTTCATGCCCGTTCCTCTCCATGTATGGCCATGTCGAGATGCAGTCGATCAAGGAAGCGGCACTCACGCCAGGCCGAATGGAATCCTTGTCCGATTAACGGTGAAGGCAGACTTGAAACGAAGAGGGGCGCCCCGGAAGTTCAGGGCGCCCCTCTTCGTCAACTAGCGACCGGCTACGCCGACTTCTCGTGCGGGCCCTGGTCCTTCGGGACGATGCGGGGGACCAGCGTCGGGTTGACGTTGGAGCGGACCACGTCGGCGGTGATGACCACGCGGGCCACGTCCTTGCGGGACGGGACCTCGTACATCACCGACATGAGGACCTCCTCCATGATGGCGCGCAGGCCGCGCGCGCCCGTCTGGCGGAGGATCGCCTGGTCCGCGATGGCTTCGAGGGCCTCGCGCTCGAAGTCCAGCTCCACGCCGTCGAGTTCGAACAGGCGCTGGTACTGCTTCACCAGCGCGTTGCGCGGCTCCACCAGGATCTGGAGGAGCGCCTCGCGGTCCAGGTTGTGCACCGAGGTCAGGACGGGCAGGCGGCCGATGAACTCGGGGATCATCCCGAACTTCACCAGGTCCTCCGGCATGACCTCCTGGAACTGGTCGCTCGCCTCGATCTCGCGCTTCGAGCGGATCGTGGCCCCGAAGCCGATGCCCTTGGCACCCGCGCGCGACTCGATGATCTTCTCCAGGCCGGCGAAGGCGCCGCCCACGATGAAGAGCACGTTCGTCGTGTCGATCTGGATGAACTCCTGGTGCGGGTGCTTGCGTCCGCCCTGCGGCGGGACGGAGGCCGTCGTGCCTTCCAGGATCTTCAGGAGGGCCTGCTGCACGCCCTCGCCCGAGACGTCGCGCGTGATCGACGGGTTCTCGCTCTTGCGGGCGACCTTGTCGATCTCGTCGATGTAGATGATCCCGGTCTCGGCCTTCTTGACGTCGTAGTCCGCCGCCTGGATCAGCTTCAGCAGGATGTTCTCGACGTCCTCGCCGACGTACCCCGCCTCCGTCAGCGCCGTCGCGTCCGCGATGGCGAACGGGACGTTGAGCATGCGGGCGAGCGTCTGCGCGAGCAGGGTCTTGCCCGAGCCGGTGGGGCCGAGCAGCAGGATGTTGGACTTCGCGAGTTCGATCGCGTCGTCACGGCCCTGCGCGCCGCCGTTCTCGCCGGCCTGGACCCGCTTGTAGTGGTTGTAGACCGCTACCGAGAGCGCCTTCTTCGCCGGCTCCTGGCCGACGACGTAGCTCTCCAGGAACTCGTAGATCTCACGGGGCTTGGGGAGTTCCTCCCACCGGACCTCGGAGGTTTCCGCGAGTTCCTCTTCGATGATCTCGTTGCAGAGGTCGATGCACTCGTCGCAGATGTACACACCGGGTCCTGCGATGAGCTTCTTCACCTGCTTCTGGCTCTTTCCGCAGAACGAGCACTTGAGCAGATCGCCGCCGTCACCGATGCGTGCCACGAGGTGCTTCCCCTTCGCCTGGGAGACGCTTGGTTCAGCGACTCCTGGTGCCTCATATCCGACGGTACCTTGCCGGGGGCCCCGAGCGGGGCCCCCTTGACGTGGTTCACATCGCCCAATGCGGCGACGCGCCCACGTCAACTGACGGCAAGGATCAGACCGCGCTGCTCTTGCGGGTGGAGACGATCTGGTCGATCAGGCCGTACGCGAGCGCGTCCTCGGCCGTCAGGATCTTGTCGCGCTCGATGTCCTCGCGGATCTTCTCGATCGGCGTGGTCGAGTGCTTGGCCAGCATGGTCTCCAGCTGGTCGCGCATGCGCAGGATCTCGTTGGCCGCGATCTCCAGGTCGGAGAGCTGCTCACGGCCGGTGCCGCCCGAGGGCTGGTGGATCAGCACGCGGGCGTTCGGCAGCGCCATGCGCTTGCCGGGGGTGCCGGCGGCCAGCAGGACGGCGGCGGCGGACGCCGCCTGGCCCATGCAGACCGTCTGGATGTCCGGCTTCACGAACTGCATCGTGTCGTAGATCGCCGTCAGCGCGGTGAAGGAACCACCGGGGCTGTTGATGTAGATCGAGATGTCGCGGTCCGGGTCCATCGACTCCAGGCACAGCAGCTGCGCCATGACGTCGTTGGCGGAGGCGTCGTCGATCTGCACGCCGAGGAAGATCACGCGCTCCTCGAAGAGCTTCGCGTACGGGTCGTACTCGCGCACGCCCTGCGAAGTGCGCTCGACGAAGCGCGGGATGACGTAGCGGTTGTCCACCTGCGGGCCGGAGTAGAGGCCGCTCGCGGAGAAGTTCGCGGAGAAGTTGTTCTGCATCTGGGTGTTCACCATCCTGGTGGCGTTCTGCGGGCTGAGGGTGCCTGTGCGGGCGTGGCGGTACGGCGGACCGTACGCCGGGGCCGGGATCAGGCCCCGGTGCCGCCGCCGCCGGGAACCAGGGAGGCGGCCGAGATGATCTCGTCGATCAGGCCGTACGCCTTGGCCTCCTCCGCCGTGAACCAGCGGTCGCGGTCGCCGTCGCGGATGATCGCCTCCACGGTCTGGCCCGAGTGGTGCGCGGTGATCTCAGCCATGCGCTGCTTGGTGCGCAGCAGGTACTGGGCCTGGATCTTGATGTCCGAGGCGGTGCCACCGATGCCGGCGGAGCCCTGGTGCATCAGGATGTCGGTGTTCGGCAGGGAGAAGCGCTTGCCGGCGGTGCCGCCGGTGAGCAGGAACTGGCCCATGGAGGCCGCCATTCCCATGCCGATGGTGACGACGTCGTTCGGGATGTACTGCATGGTGTCGTAGACCGCCATGCCCGCCGTCACGGAGCCACCGGGGCTGTTGATGTACAGGTAGATGTCCTTCTCCGGCTCGGCGGCCAGGAGGAGGAGCTGCGCCGTGATCTTGTTCGCGATGTCGTCGTCGACCTGCTGGCCGAGGAAGATGATGCGCTCGCCGAGCAGCCGGTTGTAGACATGGTCGCCGAGGCCGCCACCGATGGACGGCTCACCCGCGGCGTAAGGCTTCAGATTCGTCACGTATCCACCTGCTCGTCTCCGACGGCCACATGCCGTCTCAGCGTCTCGTTCTGGGGCGCGGACCTACCGGTGGGGCGATGCCCGCCGGCTTCGGGTACTCCCGTGCCCTCGTATTCATGGACCCTAACGCGCAGGTAGGACAACGCCATCCCGCTTCCCGAACTGTTCGCTCGGAGCGCAAGGTGACCGGGCCCCACGAGGAGGGTCACGAAGGGACGGCGAAGGGTCCGGACGCGACCGCGTCCGGACCCTTGCCACTACTGCTCCACGGGCTCGGCCCGGGGGGTGTTACTTGGCCTCTTCGGCCTTCACCTCGGTGTCACCGTCGACGGCGTCCTCGACGACCTCGGCGGCGGCCTCGGTCTCGTCCTCGTCGGAGAGGTCGATGACCTCACCGTTGGTGTCGACGACCTTGGCCTTCTCGACGACGACCGCGAGGGCCTTGCCGCGGGCGACCTCGCCGACGAGCATCGGGACCTGGCCACCCTCGACGACGGCCTGGGCGAACTGGTCCGGGGACATGCCCGAGGACTGCGCGCGGCGCATGAGGTGCTCGGTGAGCTCCTCCTGGTTGACGCCCAGCTTCTCCTTGTTGACCAGGGCGTCCAGCAGGAACTGGGTCTTGATGCCCTTGACGGCCTGCTCGGCGGTCTCGGCGTCGAACTCCTCGACCGTCTTGCCCTGGATCTCCAGGAACTTCTCCAGGTCAAGGCCCATCTGGCCGAGCTGGTGGTGCTCCAGGTTGTGCTTGCGGGTCTGGACCTCGTCCGCGAGCAGCTTCTCGGGGACGGGGATCTCCGCGAGCTCCAGGAACTTC
Source organism: Streptomyces sp. NPDC004667 (assembly GCF_040609475.1). Taxonomy (NCBI): domain Bacteria; kingdom Bacillati; phylum Actinomycetota; class Actinomycetes; order Kitasatosporales; family Streptomycetaceae; genus Streptomyces; species Streptomyces sp. NPDC004667. Next base: position 26,425 of record NZ_JBEXKC010000030.1, read on the forward strand.
TCCAGCACGCGCTCCTGGGCCTGGGTGGCCTGGTCGTACTGCTTCATGTTCTCCAGGCGCTTGCGGCTGTCCGCCTTGAGCTCCTCGAGGGTGTCGAACTCGCTCGCCATCTGGGCGAACTCGTCGTCCAGCTCCGGCAGCTCACGGGCGGAGACCTTGGTGACCTTGACGGTGACCTCGGCGTCCTTGCCCTCGGCGGAGCCGCCCTTCAGCTGGGAGGTGAAGGTGGCCTCGCCACCGGCCTCCAGGCCCTTGACGGCCTCGTCGATGCCGTCGAGGAGCTCGCCCGAGCCGATGGTGTAGGAGACGTCGCTGGCGACACCGTCCTCCAGCACCTCTCCGTCGACCTTGGCCTCCAGGTCGATGGTGACGACGTCGCCGTCCTGGGCGGCGCGCTCGACGTCCTTGGTGGACGCGAAGCGGCCGCGCAGCTGCTCGACCGACTTCTCGACGTCCTCGTCGGAGACCTCGATGGCGTCGACCTCGACCTCGATGCCGGAGTAGTCCGGGATCTCGATCTCGGGGCGCACGTCGACCTCGGCGGTGAAGGCGAGCAGCTCGCCGTCCTTCAGCTCCGTGATGTCGACCTCGGGCTGGCCCAGCGGGTTCAGGTCGGCCTCGTTGACCGCCTCGGTGTAGAACTTCGGGAGGGCGTCGTTGACGGCCTCCTCCAGCACCGCACCGCGGCCGAAGCGCTGGTCGATGACGCGCGCGGGGATCTTGCCCTTGCGGAAGCCCTTCACCGTGACCTGCTGGTTGATCTTCTTGTACGCCGCGTCGAGGCTGTCCTTGAGCTCCTCGAAGGGCACCTCAACAGTGAGCCGAACCCGAGTCGGGTTCAGGGTCTCCACGGCGCTCTTCACGGTTCGGTCTCCTTGTGGCTGACTGCTTGGGGTTCTGCCGGAACGCTGCGATTCAGCGGTTCGACGGATTCGGCCCGGTACATCAGACACACGGGCACGCAGCTTGCATAGTAACCGCAAGCGGCAATCAGCCCACAACGCGATCTTCGATACGTGATCTTGGTGCAGGCGGTACTGGTGGTCGGGGTGGCCGGATTCGAACCGACGACCTTCCGCTCCCAAAGCGGACGCGCTACCAAGCTGCGCCACACCCCGTCGGTGCGACACGTAGGGTACATGCCCGGAGACCCTCTGATGCGCGCGGTTTTCCGGCGGCCGCACGCGCGCGCGGCTCCGACGCCGGACGGGGCGACGGGAAAGGGGTGTGCGCTCCCCCTGTACGACCCGCTAGGATGCTGTCCGTGCCGAGGTCCCGGACCTGCGGCGCGCGTGTTGCGGGTGTAGCTCAATGGTAGAGCCCTAGTCTTCCAAACTAGCTACGCGGGTTCGATTCCCGTCACCCGCTCTGAAGCCGAAAGGGCCAGGTCAGAGGAGTTCTCCTCGACCTGGCCCTTCGCCGTTCCAGGGGCCCCGATCAGCCCGCCGCGCCCCCCGCGTGCCCGATCGGCCGGTGCGTGGTGGGGGCTCGGGGAATGGTGGGTTGGCGCGCGGCCGGCGCTGGCGGGTCGTCCGCTGGCCATCGACGTAGCCCGACCGTCGGTTGGGTATCGGACGGGTCTCCGATCCGCCCCCGGACAGGTCGGGGATGCAACCATTCACTTCGGAGCTGGAACCCCCGGAAGCCGGCCGCGCGCTGGAGACCATAGGCGGCGGCACCGACAACGGGCCGGGGCGGCCTAGGGTTCTCGCCATGCGTGACCGACCCGTCCTGCTACAGCCGGCCGTGAGGGTCGCGTGCGCGCCCGGGGCGCGCGGCGGGTCCCGTTAGAGCTTGATCCCCGCGATGGTGTCGGCGAGGGAGTTCAGGAAGCGGTTGACGTCCGGGGCGATGGAGCTGGACGCGAGGAAGAAGCCGAAGAGGACCGCGACGATCGCCGGGCCGGCCTTCATGTGCTTGCCGCGGATCAGGATCACCAGGATGATCGCCAACAGAACCACCACTGACAGCGAAATGGCCACTACTGATCACACCTTCGGTCGTCCCCTGGCCGGCCCGGGGCGCACGGCCGCGCACACCCCCACATGCACCATCCTCCCACCAACCGGGCCCGGCTACCCGTCCCGTGACGAATCGCCACTGCCTCTTTCCCGCCAAGCGGACCCGCACTCGGCGCATTTCGGGCATGGGGTACGGGTCACGGGGTGGTGATGCCGAGGAGGGAACGCACGTACGCGTACTTCGCGGTGAGCCGGTCCCGGGTGGGGGCGTCCAGTACGGAGAGGCGTACGGGGTCGGCGTTGTGCGCGAGGTCGGCCTCCTTGACGAGGGCCGCGCCGGGGGTGGCGAGGATGCGGGCGGCGTACTCCTCCACCGGCTCCCCGGGGCGCTTGGTCAGGGCCAGCACCATGGCCTTGACCTCCTGCGGGACGGGCGTCGCGGCGAGCTCGTCGGGGGTGAGGGCGTCGTCCTCGACGGAGTCGTGGAGCCAGGCCGCCGCCTGCTGCGCCGGGGTGCCGCCGCGCAGGCGGACGCCCTCGGCCACGGCGGCGAGGTGCTCGGCGTAGGGCCTGCCGGCCTTGTCGGTCTGTCCCTCGTGCGCCCCGCGGGCGAGGGCTTCGACCTCGAGGAGGGTCAGCGGTTGCTGCGTCATGCGATTCCCTTCGCTGCCGTTCGGAGGGCCTGGGCGGCCCGGCGCACATCCGCCTGCGTGGTACGCCAGTTGGAGAACGCCGCGCGCAGGGCGGGGGTTCCCCCGTAGACGGTGGGGGTGACGAAGACCTCGGCGCCGGCGGCCTCGCGCAGGGCGGCCAGGCGTTCGGGGGTGGGGGCGGTGGCCAGGGTGAAGCAGACGACGTTGAGGCGGACCGGGGCGAGCAGGCGCAGGGCCGGTTCCCGTTCCAGTTCCTCGGCGAGGGCGTGGGCGCAGTCGACGTCGCGTTCGACGATCTCGCGGTGGCCCGCACGGCCGTAGGCGCGGAGCGTGAACCAGGCGGCCAGCGCCCGCAGCCGGTGGGAGTTCTCGGGGGTGAGGTGGACGAGGTCGGGGTCGTCGCCGAGGGGGCCGAGGTAGGCCGCGGAGTTCTGGAAGACGCGGGTCTGCAGGTCGCGGCGGCGGGTGAACTGGACGGCGCTGTCGTAGGGGACGTTGAGCCACTTGTGCAGGTCGACGCAGACGGAGTCGGAGGCGTCGAGGCCGGCGGTGAGGTGGGCGTGGCGCGGGGAGAGGGCGGCGAAGGCGCCGAAGGCGGCGTCGGTGTGCAGCCAGAAGTCGTGGCGGGGGCGCAGGGCGTCGAGGGCGGTGAGGTCGTCGAAGTCGACGGTGTTGACGGTGCCGGCGTTGGCGACGACCACGGCCGGGCCGGAGCCGTCGGCGAGCGCGCGGTCGAGCGCGGCGGGGTCGACGGCCTCCCGGCCGGGGAGCGTGGGCACCCGTACGAGGCTCGCGCGGCCGAGGCCGAGGACGGAGAGGGCCTTGGCGATGGAGGAGTGCGGGGCGCCGGACAGGACGCGGACGGGTCCGAGGGCCGCCGCGCCGTCCTCGGCCGGGGAGACGCCGAGGCGTTCGCCGAGCCATTCGCGGGCGATGGCCAGGCCGACGGTGTTGGACATGGTGGCGCCGCTGACGAAGGTGCCGGTGTGGGCGTCGGAGAGGCCGAAGAGGCCGCGCAGCCAGCCGGTGGTCTCGCGTTCGAGGTGCTGGCCCGCGCCGTCGAAGGCGGAGTTGGAGTTCTGGTCGTGGGCGGCGGTCAGCCAGTCGCCGGCTAGGGCGGCGGGGGTGGCTCCGCCGGTGACGAAGCCGAGGTAGCGGGGGCCTGCGGAGGCGGAGAACCGGGGGGCCCAGCGGGACCGGAAGGCCTCCAGGGCCGCTTCGGTGCCGCTGCCGTGCTCGGGGAGCGGCTCGGGGGCGGGCGGGGCGGCGGCCCCCGCGTCCGGTACGACGGGCCGCGCGTCGAGCGTGGCGAGGGCCTCGGCGGCGGCGCGGCGGGTGGCGTCGAGGAGGTCGGGCAGACGGGCCAGATCGGCGGCGAGGGTGCGGTCCATGGCGGCACGGTAGGCCTCCGGCGGTCGCGGGGAACGGGCCAATCCCCATCGATTGGCCCGCCCGGCCGAGCGGTACCGCCCGGGGGGCGGGAGACGGGTCCGGCGGGGCGGGCGGGTCCGGTGGGGCGGGCGGTGGCGGGCGGCACGGGCGGCGGCGGGCGGAGCGGGGGCGGGCGGCACGGGCGGGGGCGAGCGGGCGGGCGGCACGGGCGGGGGCAGGCGGCGGCGGGCGGCCGGAACGGCGGGCGGCGGCGGGCGGCCGGAACGGCGGGCGGCGGCGGGCGGCCGGAGTGGCGACGGGCGGCACGGGCGGCGGGGAGAGTGACCGATCGCCGGTCGGTGACCCGGTGGGCGGCCTACGCTCCACGGATGAGCGGACCTGGGTGGGGCAGACGTGTGGGCGCTGTGGCGGGAGCGTGGGCCCTGGCGGGGGCGCTGGCGGGGTGCGGTGACCTCGCCGAGCGGCTCGGGGAGTCGCCGCCGCGGGCGGAGCCGGTGCCGTGCCCCGAGGGCGGGGTGCGGCTGATGGAGGGCGAGGGGAACGCCGCGATGGGGCTGCGGGTCTCCGACGTCAGGCTCCTGAACTGCGGTACGGCGGTCTACGAGCTGGAGGGCTACCCGGAGGTCCGGCTGCTGGACCGGGGCGGGAGGCCCGTCGAGGTGTCGGTGGCACCGGGCGGGAACGGGGTCGTGGCGGCGGGCGAAGGCGACGGCGAAGCCGCGCGCAAGGTGGTGCTGCGGCCGGGCGAGGCGGCGTCGACGAGCCTGCTCTGGCGCAACCTGGTGACGGACGGGGCCGGTGATGCCGCCGAGGGCTGGCTGCTGGAGGTCGTCCCGAAGCCGGGGGCGCCCCGGGGGAGGCTGGAGCTGGAGCACGCGGTGGACCTCGGGAACACGGACCGCATGGGGCTGGGCCCGTGGCGACTCCCCGGGGCACCCCCCACCGCCCCGGGCCCCTCCCCCCTGCCCTGACCACGATCGGCCCGACGACGGCCCCGGGGACCGGGCGGGCACCCTCGGGGCAGGGCCGTCCAGCGGGCTCCCCGCAGGTGTGGGCCCGGGGCTCGTCAGGGGGAGCGGCGGATGAGGAGGAGGGCTCGGTCGTCGTTGACGTCCTTGGCCACCTTCTCGATCAGGTGCCACGCCGCGCCCTCCCACCCCGCCGCCACGTAGCGGTCCGCCTCGCCGGTGAGGCGGTCGATGCCCTCGCTGATCTCCCGCTCCGCGGTCTCGACGAGCCCGTCGGTGAACAGCATCAGGACGTCGCCGCGCCGCAGGTTGCCCCGGGCCGGGGTGAACTCCGCGCCGTCGTAGACGCCGAGCAGCGGTCCCTCCCCGGTGACCTCCCGCCAGCGGCCGGTGCCGGCGGAGAGCTGGAGGGCGGGGAGGTGGCCGGCGGAGAGCAGTTCGTAGTCGCCGGTCTCCAGGTCCAGGACGAGGTGGATGGAGGTGGCGAAGCCCTCGTCCCAGTCCTGGCGCAGCAGGTAGCCGTTGGCGGCGGGGAGGAAGTCCCGGTGCGGGAGGGCGCCGAGGAGGCCGCCGAAGGCTCCGCTCAGCAGGAGGGCGCGCGAGCCCGCCTCCATGCCCTTGCCGGAGACGTCGGTGAGGACGATCTCCAGGGTGCGGCCGCCGTCGGTGCGGGCGGCGACCACGAAGTCGCCGGAGAAGGACTGGCCCCCGGCCGGCCGCAGCGCCATCTCGCGGTGCCAGCCGCGCGGCAGGGCGGGCAGCTTGCTCTGGACCCGGATCCGTTCGCGCAGGTCGAAGAGCATGGTGCCGCCGCGCCGCCAGGGCACGCCGACGCGGCTGCGGAACTGGGCGATGACCAGCCCGAAGAAGCCGCAGGCGGCGACCACCAGGACGGTTCCCGGGGTGACCCGGGCGGGCCCTTCGGTGTACGGGCCGAGCACCAGGGCCTCGACGATCAGGGCGGTCGCGGAGGCGGCGTAGAGGGCGAGCAGGCTCGCGGGCCGCAGCAGCAGGCCACCGGCCACGATGGGCAGGACCAGGGCCGACGGGGAGAACCAGACGGGCAGCATCAGGGTGCCGCAGGCGATGGCGGGGACGGTCAGCAGGAGCCCGGCGAAGGCGAGCCAGTCGGAGGCGTCGCCGCGGAAGTAGTCGACGGCGGATTTGCGCAGCGCGGTGCGGGCCCGGTGCCACAGCATGCGCGTCCGGGCCCTGAGCGTCTCCACACGTGCTCCGGCCATTGCATCGGGACCCTATCCATCCTGGCTGTGCCCGCGCAGGGGTACCCCCGTACCGCGGGCCCCTCGGCGCTCGAAAACACGTCGACCGCGACGGAACGCCCTGGTAAGGATGACCACATGGCTCTGGAGATGCGTGTTTTGTCAATGGATGAGTGGGACGTCTGGTTCGATCATCTGGAACTGGCGTTCGGTGGCGTGCCCGAATCCCCGCAGCACCGGAAGACCTTCCGGTCCCTGACCGAGCCGGAACGTTCACTCGGTGTCTGGGACGGCGAGGACTGCGTCGGCTCGGCCTCGGCCTTCAGCTTCAAGCTCTCGGTACCGGGCGGCGGCGAGCCGGTTCCGGCGGCCGGCGTGACGATGGTGGGCGTCGCCCCGACGCACCGCCGCCGCGGAGTGCTCACGTCGCTGATGCGGCGCCAATTGGACGATGTCCGTGCGGGTGGCGAGCCGATCGCCGTGCTGACGGCCTCGGATCCGGCGATCTACGGACGCTTCGGCTACGGCACCGCCGCCTACGCCCTCTCCGTGAACGTCGACACGACCCGGGTGCGGCTCTCCGTGCCCCCGGGGACGGACGACGTACGGCTGCGCCTGGTCGACCCGGAGAAGGCCCTGCCCGACTGCGAGCGGGTCTACGCCCGGCTGGTCGCCCGGCGTCCCGGCATGCCGGCGCGGCAGCCCGGCTGGGGCCTCAAGACGCTGCTCGACCCGGAGGGGCAGCGGGGCGGGGCCTCGCCGCTGAAGTGCGTGGTGGCCGAGGGAGCGGACGGCGAGGTCGTCGGGTACGCCCGCTACCGGGTCGCGCCGGACTGGGAGCAGAGCGGCTCGGACGGCAAGGTCCAGGTCCAGGACGTGGACGCGCTGCACCCGGCGGCGTACGCGGCGCTGTGGCGCTACCTCTTCGGGATCGACCTCACCTGGAGCGTGCGCGCGTTCGGGCGGCCGGTGGACGATCCGCTGCTGCACCTGGTCAGCGACGTCCGGCGGGCCCGGACGCGGCAGCGGGACGCGCTGCACGTGCGGCTGGTGGACCTGCCGGCGGCGCTCGGTGCGCGGGCCTACGGGGCCCCGCTGGACGTGGTCCTGGACGTCGAGGACGCCTTCTGTCCGTGGAACGCGGGCCGGTGGCGCCTGACGGCGGACGCGGACGGTGCGGCGCGGTGCGAGCGGACCGAGGAGGGGGCGGACCTGGCGCTGTCGGTACGGGAGCTGGGCTCGGCGTACCTCGGCGGGATCACCCTGGCCTCGCTGGCGGCGGCGGGCCTGGTGCGCGAGCTGCGTCCGGGCGCCCTGACGCGGGCTTCCCGCGCCTTCGCCGGGGACGTCGCGCCGTGGCTCCCGCACGGCTTCTAGGCCCTGGCGGGACGGGCCCCGGCGGTCAGCGGGACTGGCAGCCGGGGCACCAGAAGAGGTTGCGGGCGGCGAGACCGGCGGTGCGGATCTCGCTCCCGCAGACGTGGCAGGGCATGGCGGCGCGCCGGTAGACGTACACCTCGCCGCCGTGGTCGTCCACGCGCGGCGGGCGGCCCATCGCCTCGGGCAGGTGCTCGTCGCGCACGGTGTCGATCCGGTTGTTCCGCACGCCCTCGCGCATCAGTGCCACCAGGTCGGTCCAGATCGCGTCCCACTCGCCGCGCGAGAGGTCCTTGCCGAGCCGGTACGGGTCGATGCCGAGCCGGAAGAGGACCTCGGCGCGGTAGACGTTGCCGACGCCCGCGACCACCTTCTGGTCCATGAGCAGGGCGGCGACGGTGGTGCGGGAGCGGGAGATCCGTCTCCAGGCACGGTCCGGGTCGTCGGCCGGGCGCAGCGGGTCGGGGCCGAGCCGGTCGTGTATCGCCTTCTTCTCGCCCTCGTCGACGAGGGCGCACGCGGTGGGGCCGCGCAGGTCGGCGTAGTGGTCCTCGTTGAGCAGCCGCAGCCGGACCGTGTCGGTGGCCGGCGGGGCGGGGGCGGGGCCGAAGCCGAGCTTGCCGAAGAGGCCGAGGTGGATGTGGATCCAGGCGTCGCCGAGTTCCAGGAAGAGGTGCTTGCCGTGGGCTTCGGCGCCCTCCAGCTCGCGTCCGTCGAGGAGGGCCGCGCTCTCGGCGAACCGGCCCTGGGGGCTGCTGACCCGGACGGGCCGGGCGGCGAAGCGCTCGGTGTGGTCCTGGGCGAGGCGGTGGATCGTATGCCCCTCGGGCACGGCACTGCTCCTACGTCCGGGTGGGTCGCGCCGCCGGACGGGGTCCGGCGGCGCGGCGTCTCACCGGTGAACCCGACTACTGGTCCTGCGGGTGGTGGGCGGGGATGGGGGGGAGCTCGCCGGTCTGCTCGTAGGCGGTAAGCATGTCGATGCGGCGGGTGTGGCGCTCCGCCCCGGAGTACGGGGTCTTCAGGAAGGCGTCGATGAAGGCGACGACCTCGTCCTGGGTGTGCATGCGGCCGCCGACGGAGATGACGTTGGCGTTGTTGTGCTCGCGGCCCAGCTCGGCCGTCTGGACGCTCCAGGCCAGGATGGCGCGGATGCCCTTGACCTTGTTGGCGGCGATCTGCTCGCCGTTGCCGGAGCCGCCGATCACGATGCCGAGGCTGTCCTCGTCCGCGGCGGTCCGCTCGGCGGCGCGGAGGCAGAAGGGCGGGTAGTCGTCCACCTCGTCGTAGATGTGGGGCCCGCAGTCGACGGGCTCGTGGCCGTTGTTCTTGAGCCAGTCCACCAGGTGGTTCTTGAGCTCAAAGCCGGCATGGTCGGATCCGAGATACACGCGCATGGGTCGAGTGTGGCATGCGGGCGCCTGAAGATCGGCAGAGGGTGTCGCGTATGTCACTTCTAAACCTCAAGTAAACCCAAAGAACCCAGACGGGGCGGGTCGGGACCTTGATCGCGACTTCCGGGCCTCAGGCAACTATCGGAAGAAGGTCTTCCGAACTGGCCGGAAATCGGGTTTGAATGCCGCAACTCGAAACCCGAGAACCTAAGGAACCGTCCATGAGCACCACGACGACCCTTCAGAAGGCAGGCGACCCGACCGGTGAACCCGGATCCGCCAAGCCCTCCGACGGTCTGAAGGCCGGCCTCAAGAACCGCCACCTGTCCATGATCGCCATTGGCGGCGTCATCGGCGCCGGCCTCTTCGTCGGCTCCGGCGGAGGCATCGCCAAGGCCGGTCCGGCCATCCTCCTGTCCTACCTGCTCGTCGGCGCCATGGTCGTCTTCGTCATGCGGATGCTGGGCGAGATGGCCGCCGCGAGCCCGAACTCGGGCTCCTTCTCCGCCTACGCCGACCGGGCGCTGGGCCGCTGGGCCGGCTTCTCCATCGGCTGGCTCTACTGGTTCTTCTGGGTCGTCGTGCTGGCCGTCGAGGCCACCGCGGGCGCGAAGATCCTCGAAGGCTGGGTCCCGGCCGTCCCGCAGTGGGGCTGGGCCCTGATCGTCATGGCGGTCCTGACCGTCACGAACCTCGGCTCGGTCGCCTCCTACGGCGAGTTCGAGTTCTGGTTCGCGGGCATCAAGGTCGTCGCCATCGGCGCCTTCGTGATCGTCGGCCTGCTCGCCGTCTTCGGCGTGCTGCCGGGCTCGGACAACCCGGGCGCGGGCTTCGCGCACCTGACCGACGCCGGCGGGTTCATGCCGAACGGCTGGGGCTCGGTCCTCACCGGTGTGCTGATGGTCGTCTTCTCCTTCATGGGCAGCGAGATCGTCACCCTGGCCGCCGGCGAGTCCGAGGACCCGCGCCGCGCCGTGACGAAGGCCACCAACTCGGTGATCTGGCGCATCGGCGTCTTCTACCTGGGCTCGATCTTCATCGTCCTCACGCTGCTGCCGTGGAACGACAAGTCGATCGTCGACAAGGGCTCCTACGTCGCCGCCCTGGACTCGATCGGCATCGCGCACGCCGGTCAGATCATGAACGTGATCGTCCTGACGGCCGTCCTGTCCTGCCTGAACTCGGGCCTGTACACCGCCTCCCGCATGGCCTTCTCGCTCGGTGAGCGCGGCGACGCGCCCAAGGCCTTCGCAAAGGTCAGCAAGCGGGGCGTGCCGGTGGCCGCGATCCTCGGATCGGTCGTCTTCGGCTTCGCCGCGGTCTACTTCAACTACACCTCCCCCGACACGGTCTTCAGCTTCCTGCTGAACTCCTCGGGTGCGATCGCGCTCTTCGTGTGGCTGGTGATCTGCCTGACCCAGCTGCGGATGCGCGGGATCCTGATGCGCGAGGCGCCGGAGAAGGTGACGGTGAAGATGTGGCTCTTCCCGTACCTGACCTGGGCCACCGCCGCGATGATCACCTTCGTCCTCGGCTACATGGTCTACGACAAGGACAACCGCGAGACCGTCCTGCTCTCGCTGCTGGTCGCCGCCGTGGTCGTGGTGATCGGCGTGCTCCGCTCGGCGCTGCGCCGCAAGGACGCCGTCGAGGCCGTCGCCGACGCCTCCGTCGACGCCTAGCCCTCCCGGCCGCCCACGCACAGCAGCCCCGGACCGCGCTCGCGGTCCGGGGCTGCTGTGCAGCGGATCGGGTACGGGGCTCAGCCCCGGCGGCCCGCCAGCTTCCAGGCGGCCGGCAGGGCGCCCATGGCGAGCGCGGCCTTGAGGGCGTCCCCGATCAGGAACGGGACCAGGCCCGCCGCGACGGCGGCGCTCAGGGACATGCCGGTGGCGGCCATCAGGTACGGCACGCCGACCGCGTAGATGACGGCCGAGCCCAGCAGCATGGTGCCCGCCGTGCGTGGCACCGAGCGGTCGGCCCCGCGCCGCGCGAGCGCGCCGACGACGGTGGCGGCGAGCAGCATGCCGAGCACGTAGCCGAAGGAGGCGCCGCCCGCACCGGAGGTGCCGCCGGCGAACCACGGCACGCCGGCCATGCCGACCAGGGCGTACAGGGCCAGCGAGAGGAAGCCGCGGCGGGCGCCGAAGGCGGCGCCCACGAGCAGGGCGGCGAAGGTCTGGCCGGTGACCGGGACGGGCGAGCCGGGAACGGGAACCGAGATCTGCGCGGCGAGGCCGGTGAGCGCGGCTCCGCCGACGACGAGCGCGATGTCGCGGACGCGGCTCGCGGGCAGCAGGTCGGCGAGGACGGCGCCGGGCCGGAAGGAGACGGAAGCAGTGCTCATCGGGGGGCTCCGCGAGGTGGTGATCGACAGGACACCGTGAGGCTACGGCGGGCCGTGGCGCCGCCCCACCGCCGGGCGGGACAAAGGCGTACTCCCCGGTTTGGTGGAGACCGTACAAAGACCCGCCCTTACACCCGAGTCGGAGTGATCCTCGTCACGGGCCACATTCGACCACACGTCCTTTTTGCTCCTGCGGGTGTCCTGCGGCCAGACTGTAGGTTCCCGCCAATCCCCCGTGCAGCCGCCAGCGCCGCTTGGCCGACCGAGAGTACGAGCATCTCCTCATGCGCGACCACCTGCCCGACCCGAACGTCACCGCGGGCGACCTGCCCCCGGAACCCCTCAGCCACAGCCTCAAGCAGCGCCACCTGACCATGCTGGGCCTCGGCGGCGTGATCGGCGCCGGGCTCTTCGTCGGCTCCGGCGCCGGCATCGGCATCGCCGGACCCGCGATCATCTGCTCCTACCTGCTCGCGGGCGTCCTCGCGATGCTGGTGATGCGGGCGCTCGGCGAGATGTCGGCCGCGATGCCCGCCTCCGGTTCCTTCTCCGTGTACGCGGAGAAGGCCCTGGGACGCTGGGCCGGTTTCTCGGCCGGCTGGCTCTACTGGTTCCTGCTGGTCGTCGTGCTCGCCGTGGAGGCGACCGGCGCCGCGAAGATCGCGAACGGCTGGGTGCCCTCGGTCGACCAGTGGGTGTGGGTGCTGATCTTCATGGTGGTCTTCACCGTGAGCAACCTGGCGGCCGTGAAGAACTTCGGCGAGTTCGAGTTCTGGTTCGCGGCCCTCAAGGTCGGGGCCATCGTCCTGTTCCTGGTCCTGGGCACCCTGGCGATCTTCGGCCTGCTCCCCGACACGGACCCCGTGGGCGCGGCCAACCTGACCGGTCACGGCGGCTTCTTCCCGGCCGGCTTCGGCGGGGTGGTCGCCGGCATGCTCGCGGTGATCTTCGCCTTCGGCGGCCTGGAGGTCGTCACGATCGCGGCCGCCGAGTCGGACGACCCGGCCCGCTCGGTGGCCCGCGCGGTGCGCAGCGCGGTGTGGCGCATCCTCTTCTTCTACGTCGGCTCGATGCTGGTCATCGTGACCCTGCTGCCGTGGGACTCGCTGAAGCCGGGCCAGAGCCCGTACGTCGCGGTGCTGGACTCCATCGGGATCCCGGCCGCCGGGCAGATCATGAACATCGTGGTGTTCGTGGCGCTGCTGTCGGCGCTGAACGCCAACCTCTACGGCTCCTCGCGCATGGTGTTCTCCCTGGCCGAGCGCGGCGAGGCGCCCGGGGCCCTGCTGAAGGTGTCCGGCGGCGGGGTGCCGCGCCGAGCGGTGTTCGCCTCGGTGGCCTTCGGGTTCGTGTCCGTCGTGCTGAACCTGCTGTGGCCGGACACGGTGTTCCTCTACATGCTCAACGCGGTCGGCGCGGTGCTGCTGTTCGTGTGGGCGCTGATCGCGGTCTCGCAGCTGCGGCTGCGCCGGATCCTGGAGCGGGAGATGCCGGAGCGGCTGACGCTGCGGATGTGGCTGTTCCCGTACCTGACGTGGGCGGCGCTGCTGGGAATGGCGGCGGTGCTGGTGCTGATGCTGTTCGACGACTCGGCGCGACCGCAGCTGCTGTGGTCCTCGGGCGCGGCGGCCGTGGTGCTGCTGGTGGCGTGGCTGCGGGAGGTGCGCGAGCGCCGGGCCGGGACGGTGGCGGCCGACAGGGCGTAGCCGTGCGCGCGTACGCCCGTACGCGCGCGGGACGAGCGGATACCGGGACCCCCGCGCCGTGGCGCGGGGGTCCTCGCCGTCCTCAGGTGCGCAGGTAGGAGGCCCCGTTGACGTCGAGGACGGTGCCGGAGCTCCAGAGCGCCGCCGGAGAGGCCAGGTAGAGCACGGCGGAGGCGATCTCGGCGGGGTCCGCGACCCGGCCGAAGGGGCTCTGGGCACGGATCGCCTCGCCCTCGGGCCCCTCCAGGCGGCCGGCGACCCGTTCGGTGGCGACGAACCCGGGGGCGACGGAGGCCACCGCGATGCCGTGCGGGGCCAGGGAGACGGCCAGGGACTGGCCCAGCGCGTGGAGGGCGGCCTTGGTGGCTCCGTAGGCAGGGTGGTCGGGTTCGCCGCGGAACGCGCCGCGGGAGCCGACGTTGACGATGCGGCCGCTGCGGCCGGCTCCGATCATGCGGTGGGCGATGCGGTGGCTCAGGTGGGCCGCGCCGAGGAGGTTCACGTCGACGGTGCGCCGCCAGGCCTCCTGCCAGTCCTCCCAGGAGGTGTCGGCCAGGGGGTGGCCGACCATCACGGCGGCGTTGTTGACCAGTACGTCCACCCCGCCCAGCGCGGCGTCGGCGGCGTCCGCCAGCTCCGCGACGCGGGCCGGGTCCGCGAGGTCGGCGGCCAGCAGCGCGTGCCCCTCCCCCTCCAGTGCGGCGAGGGTCTCCTCGGCGTCCGCCCCGCGGGCGGAGCAGTGCACGGCGACCCGGTCGCCCTGCGCGGCGAACGCGGCGGCGATCGCCCGGCCGATGCCCCGGGAGGCGCCGGTGACGAGGACGCCCCGGCCGGTGGCCGGCAGTGGTGTGGCGGTCCGGTCCATGGTGCGGCCCCTCTCGGCGCGTCGCCGGGCGCGGCCCGCCCGGTCTGCCGCGAGCGTACGGACGTGATCACGATCCGTGAATCGCCCGTCCGTATAACGGACAAGGAACGTCCGGTGAGCGGACACTCGGCACACTGGGGCCCTTCGCACCAACCCCCGCACACTCCGCACACCGGACAGGCACACCCCCATGAGCCAGAGCAGCAGCACCCTCGCGCCGCCCCCCGGGCAGCAGGCCCCCGCCGGATCCCCCCTGGGCAACGGCCTCAAGCAGCGCCACCTCTCGATGATCGCCCTCGGCGGGGTCATCGGCGCCGGGCTCTTCGTGGGCTCGGGCGCCGGGATCGCGGCGGCGGGGCCCTCGATCGTGCTCGCGTACGCCGTCTCCGGGCTGCTGGTGATGTTCGTGATGCGGATGCTCGGCGAGATGTCCGCCGCCAACCCCGCCTCCGGCTCCTTCTCGGTGCACGCCGACCGGGCGATCGGCCCGTGGGCCGGCTTCACGGCCGGCTGGATGTTCTGGATCCTGCTGTGCGTGGGCGTGGCCATCGAGGCGATCGGCGCGGCGCACATCATGACGGGCTGGTTCCCCGGCACCCCTTCGTGGATGTGGGTGCTCGTCTTCATGGCCGTCTTCTGCGGCAGCAACCTGGGCGCCGTCTCGCGCTTCGGCGAGTTCGAGTTCTGGTTCGCCGCCCTGAAGATCGGGGCCATCGCCCTCTTCCTGGGCCTGGGCACCCTCGCCGTCCTGGGCCTGCTGCCCGGCACCTCCTCCCCGGGGGCCGCCAACCTGGTCCACGACGGCGGCCTGCTGCCCAACGGGGTCGACGGCCTGCTGGTCGGCCTGCTCGCCTCGGTCGTCGCGTACGGCGGCCTGGAGACGGTGACCATCGCCGCCGCCGAGTCCGACGACCCGGTCAGGGGCGTGGCCAAGGCCGTGAAGACCACCATGTGGCGGATCGCGGTCGTCTACGTCGGCTCGATGCTGGTGATCGTGACCCTGCTGCCCTGGAACGACCCCGCCGTCACCGAGGTCGGCCCCTACGCCGCCACCCTGGACCACCTGGGCATCCCGGCCGCCGGCGAGATCATGAACGTGGTCATCCTGATCGCCCTGCTCTCCGCGATGAACGCCAACATCTACGGCTCCTCGCGCATGGCCCACTCCCTCGTCGCCCGGGGCCAGGGCCCCCGGGCCCTGGGCAAGGCCACCGGCGGCGTGCCGCGCCGGGCGGTGCTCGCCTCCTGCGGCTTCGGGTTCGTCACCGTCCTGCTCTCGTACTGGTACCCGGACACCCTGTTCGCCTGGCTGCTGAACATGGTCGGCGGGGTCGTCCTCATCGTCTGGGGCTTCATCGCGGTCTCCCAGTTCGTGCTGCGCCGGCGCCTGGAGCGGGAGGCTCCCGAGCGGCTGGCCGTGAAGATGTGGGGCTTCCCGTACCTGACCTGGGTGGCGCTGGCCGGTGTCGCCGGGGTGCTGGTGCTGATGGCCCTGGGCGAGGACACCCGGGTGCAGGTCCTGTTCACCGGCGGGCTGACCGTGGCCCTGGCCGCGACCGGGTACGCCGTGCAGCGCCGGACCGCCGCCCGCGAGGGCTCCACGGGCTCCGTTCCGATGTAACACCCCCGTCGGACGGCACGTCAGAGGCCGGGTTCATGCGATCGCATGAGCCCGGCCTCCGGCGTTCCGGAGGTCCGCTCAAGAGAGGCGACCCTTACTCGAAGCGCGGAATAGATACTGCTAGCGTGCAGTTGCGCATTAATTGCAATTAGCGATTGGCACGCTGAGGGGACCGGACACACGCATGGCCATCTACACGCTTCCTGAGCTTCCTTACGACTACGCGGCGCTGGAGCCGGTGATCAATCCGCAGATCATCGAACTGCACCACGACAAGCACCACGCGGCCTACGTCGCGGGCGCCAACACCACGCTGGAGCAGCTGGAGGAGGCGCGCGACAAGGAGAACTGGGGCGCGCTCAACGGCCTGGAGAAGAACCTCGCGTTCCACCTCTCCGGCCACATCCTGCACAGCATCTACTGGCACAACATGGCCAGCCCGAAGACCGGCGAGGGCGGCGGCGAGCCCACCGCCGCCGACGGCCTGGGCGACCTGGCGGACGCGATCACCGAGTCCTTCGGCTCCTTCGCCAAGTTCAAGAAGCAGCTGACCTTCGCGTCCTCCGCGACGCAGGGTTCCGGCTGGGGCGTGCTCGCGTACGAGCCCATCAGCGGCCGTCTGATCGTCGAGCAGATCTACGACCACCAGGGCAACGTCGGCCAGGCCTCCGTGCCGGTCCTCGTCTTCGACGCCTGGGAGCACGCCTTCTACCTGCAGTACAAGAACCAGAAGGTGGACTTCATCGAGGCCATGTGGAACGTCGTCAACTGGCAGGACGTGGCCAAGCGCTACGCCGACGCCAAGGCGAACACCCCGCTGCTGATCCCCGTCAAGGGCTGATCGCCGCTTCCCCGAACCCGTCCGCCTCGTGATCGTCTTCTCAGCCTTCACCGGCGGGCGTGTACAGCGGAGGACCCCCGTGAGGACGTGACTCACGGGGGTCCTTTGCGTCGTGCGGGCCCGGCGGACTACTCGAAGCTGGGGCCCTTGTCGCGGGTGCGCTTGATCTCGAAGAAGCCCGGGACGGAGGCCACGAGCAGGGTGCCGTCCCACAGCCGGGCGGCGTCCTCGCCGCGCGGTGCCGGGGTGACGACCGGCCCGAAGAAGGCGACGTCCCTGCCGTCGGCGCCGGGCACGGAGATCACCGGGGTGCCGACCTCCTGGCCGACCCGGTCGATGCCGTCCTCGTGGGAGGCGCGCAGCTCCGCGTCGAAGGTGTCCTTCAGCCCGAACGCGGCGAGCTCCGCCGGCAGACCGACCTCGGCCAGCGCCTCGGCGATCACCTCGGGGGTGTTGCCGCGGCCCTCGTTGTGGATGCGGGTACCGAGCGCCGTGTAGAGCTTGCCGGTGATCTCCTTGCCGAACTTCTGCTCGGCGGCGGTCACCACGCGCACCGGGATCCAGGCCTGCGGGCCGAGCATCTCCCTATAGGCCTCGGGCAGCTCGTCGAGCTTGTTCTCGTTGAGCACGCCCAGGCTCATCACGTGCCAGCGGACCTCGATGTCGCGGAGCTTCTCGACCTCCAGCACCCAGCGCGACGTCATCCACGCCCAGGGGCACAGCGGGTCGAACCAGAAGTCGACGGGGGTCTTCTCGCGCACCTGCGTGTCGGCCATGTCTCTCCTCAAGTCAGCCAAAGCCGTGCTCACCGGCCATCCCCCTGGCCAACCGGTCCGGGCCCGCGCTCATTCCCCCGTGCGAGGATTCGAACCGACGACCACGATCACGCACGAAGGAGTGCACGTGCCCGGAGAGAACCTGTCCCGAGACGAGGCCCGCGAGCGGGCCGGACTGCTGTCCGTCGACGGGTACGAGGTGGCCCTCGACCTCAGGTCCGCCGTCGACGAGGCCGAACCGGCCGAAGGACCCAGGACCTTCCGCTCGGTGACCACCATCCGCTTCCGGGCCGCGACGCCGGGCGCCGCCTCCTTCGCGGACCTGATCGCCCCCTCGGTCAACTCCGTCACGCTCAACGGCCGCGCCCTCGACCCGGCCGCCGTCTTCGACGGGGCCCGGATCGCCCTGGAGGGGCTCGCCTCCGAGAACGTCCTGGTCGTGGACGCGAACTGCGCGTACAGCCGGACCGGCGAGGGCATGCACCGCTTCGTGGACCCGGAGGACGGCGAGGTCTACCTCTACACGCAGTACGAGCCGGCGGACGCCCGCCGGGTGTACGCCAACTTCGAGCAGCCCGACCTGAAGGCCCCCTACCGCTTCGAGGTCGCCGCGCCCGAGGGCTGGCGGGTGTGGAGCAACGGCGCGGAGGAGTCCCGTGAGGGGCAGGTCCGGCGCTTCGCCGAGACGGCGCCCATCTCCACGTACATCACCTGCGTGGTCGCCGGGCCGTACCACTACGTGACGGACACCTACACCCGCGGGGACCTGACGATCCCGCTCGGCGCCATGTGCCGCAAGGGGCTGGCCAAGCACTTCGACGCGGACGACGTCTTCCTGGTCACCAAGCAGGGCTTCGACCTCTTCCACGAGATCTTCGACTACCCGTACCCCTTCGGGAAGTACGACCAGGCCTTCGTCCCGGAGTACAACCTGGGCGCGATGGAGAACCCGGGGATGGTGACCTTCCGCGAGGAGTACATCTTCCGCGGGAAGGTCACCCAGGCGTCCTACGAGCGGCGCGCGAACGTCATCCTGCACGAGATGGCGCACATGTGGTTCGGCGACCTGGTCACCATGAAGTGGTGGGACGACCTGTGGCTGAAGGAGTCCTTCGCGGACTTCATGGGCTCCTTCGGGCTCGTCGAGGCCACCCGCTTCGACCAGGCCTGGGTCACCTTCGCCAACAGCCGCAAGGCGTGGGCGTACCGGGCCGACCAGCTGCCCTCCACCCACCCGATCACGGCCGACATCCGTGACCTGGAGGACGCCAAGCTGAACTTCGACGGGATCACGTACGCCAAGGGCGCCGCGGTCCTCAAGCAGCTCGTGGCGTACGTGGGCCGGGAGGCGTTCCTGGACGGCGCGCGGCGCTACTTCAAGGCCCACGCCTACGGCAACACCACCCTGGACGACCTGCTGTCGGTGCTCGGGGAGGTCTCCGGGCGGGACATGGCCGAGTGGTCGCGGGCCTGGCTCCAGACGGCCGGCGTGAACGCGCTCACCCCGGTGGTCACCACGGACGCGGACGGCCGGATCACCGAACTCGCGGTGCTCCAGGAGGGCGACGAGCTGCGCCCGCACCGGGTCTGCGTGGGTCTGTACCGGATCGAGGCGGGCGCGCTGGTGCGCTACGCGCGGGCCGAGGCGGACGTGGCCGGGGCGCGGACGGCGGTCGCGGATCTGGCCGGGCTGGACCGTCCCGACCTGGTCCTGGTCAACGACGAGGACCTCACCTACTGCAAGATCCGCTTCGACGGGGCCTCCCTGGAGACGCTCCGCGGTCACCTCGGCGACCTCACGGACCCCCTCGCCCGGGCCCTGTGTTGGTCGGCGCTGTGGAACCTGACGCGCGACGCGCTGATGCCGGCCCGGGACTTCCTCGCGCTGTTCCTCGCCCACGCCGGCCGGGAGACCGACGTCGGCGTGCTCCAGATGCTGCACGGGCAGGCGCTGAGCGCGGTCACCCACTACGCGGCGGACGGGCGGCGCGAGCAGAGCGGCCGGGACCTGGCGGCGGGAGCCCTGCGCGAGCTGCGGCTGGCCGAGCCGGGGTCGGAGCACCAGCTGACCTGGGCCCGGTTCTTCGCGGCGAGCGCGACGACCGAGGGCGACTTCCAGCTGCTGCTGGGCCTGCTCGACGGGACGGCCCGGATCGACGGGCTGGACGTCGACCAGGAACTGCGCTGGGACTTCCTGCTGCCGCTGGCGGCGCACGGTTCGGTGGACGAGGGCGTGCTCGGCGCGGAACTCTCCCGCGACGACACGGCATCGGGCAAGCGGCACCAGGTGCGGTGCCTGGCGGCGCGGCCGTCGGCGGCCGTCAAGGACCAGGCGTGGGCGGCGGTCGTCGAATCGGACGCACTGTCGAACGCGCTGGTCGAGGCCACCATCGACGGCATGCAGCAGCCCTCGCGGCGCGACCTGCTCGCCCCGTACGCCGACCGGTACTTCGAGGTGATCGAGCGGATCTGGGCGCAGCGTTCGATCCAGATCGCGATCCACGTGGTGAAGGGGCTCTACCCCATGCTCCAGGACTCCCCGGCCACGGTCGAGGCGACCGACGCCTGGCTGGCCGGTCACCCGGAGGCGGCGCCCGCGCTGCGGCGGCTGGTCCTGGAGTCCCGCGACGACCTGGCCCGCGCCCTGCGCGCCCAGGCCCGCGACGGCGCCTGACCCCGGCCGTCGGCGGGGCCGGGCTTCCGGCCCCGCCGACGGGGCGAGGGCACGCGAGCGGAACCGACGGGCGACCGGCGACCGGAACCGGCGACGGGCGAGGGCACGTCATCGGCAGTCGAACGCCCGTACTTTAGCCCCGTCTTGTCCTGATTTGCCGACGAACGTGTAACAGGCGTTAGCGAGGCCATGGCCTGAGGGAATCACCGCGTCATGAACCAGAACGCACCCCTCCCCCTGGCCCACCTCACCGCCAGCCGCCCCCGCGTGCTGACCCTCGCGCAGCTGCGGGAGCACGGCGTCAGCGCCGCCGAGGCCGCCGGGCGTCCCTGGCAGCAGGTGCTGCCCGGGGTGTTCCTCCTGCACTCCGGCCCCGCGACGAGCGAGGAGCGGCTGCACGCCGCCCTGCTCTACGCGGGCCGGCGCGGGGGCGAGGTCATGATCACCGGCCTGGCGGCGCTCGCGCTCTACCGGTTCTCCGCCGCCCCGGCCCTGCCCGGCCTCGCGCACATCGACGTCCTCGTGCCCGGGACGCGCCGGCTGCGTTCCACCGGCGACGTCCGGATCGTGCGCGCCCACACCCCGCCCCGGCCGCTGGAGGTGACGGGCCTGCCCGTGGCCCCGGTGGCGCGGGCCGTCGCCGACGCCGTCGCCCAGCTCTCCGACGCCGACGCCGTACGCCGCCTGCTGAGCGAGGCCGTCCGCGCCGGCCACTGCGAACCGGCGGCCGTCGTACGGGAGCTGACGGTCGCCCGGCTGCTGAACCGGCCGCACGTGGTGGACGCCGTGGAGGCCCTGCTCGCCGAGGGCCGGGCCATCGCCGAGGACCGGCTGTACCAGCTCGTACGGGGCTACGAACTCCCCGAGCCCGTCTGGAACGTGGACCTGCGCCTGCCCGGCGGCCCGCACCTCGGCGGGGTGGACGCCTACTGGCCCGAGCAGGCCGTCGCCATCGAGATCGACACCCGCGCACCCCGCCAGGGCGAGGACGAGGACTGGGCCGAGGCCGTCCGCAAGCGGGAGACCCTGGAGCGCCTCGGGGTGACCGTGCTGCACCTGACCCCGCGCAAGCTGCGCGACTGGCCCGAGCAGCAGGCCGCCGTCGTCCGGACCGCCCTGACGGCCTCCGCCGACCGTGAACCCGCCGCCTACCTGGTCGTACTGCCCCGGTGAACGGGCGGGTTGGCCGGGGAGTACTCCGGGGCGCTCCAGCGCAGCCGCCCCGGATGCAGGGCCTCCACCACCGCTTCGACCGTGAAGCGCACCCGCCGCTCCCCGTCGCCGCCGAACTCGGTCCGGGCCCGCCCGCTCAGCTGGAGCAGCGCGCCGCTCTCCCAGTGGGGGAAGAGCAGCCCGGCCCGGTCGTCGGTGACGAGGTTGCCCAGGGTCAGGAACATCGCGTTCCCCGGATAGTCCGGCCAGGCCAGCTCGGTCGGCGAGAGCACCTCCACGAAGCCCGGCATACCGCCCCGGTGGCTCGCGTCGGTCCCCTGCGCCCCCGCCGCGGTGGCGATGAAGAAGGTGTCCGCCGCGCGGACCGCCCGCTCCTGGCCGGGGGTGAGCGCCGGTCCGCGCCACAGGACTCCCGGCCCTTCGGCCACCAGCTCCAGCGGCTGTCGCTTCTGGAGGTACTTCGGGCAGTTGGAGAAGACCTCCTCGGCCGCCACCGCGAAGCCGCCCGGGGTCGCGGCGAGGGTGCCGTTGAGCCGCATCCTGCGCCGGGTGCGCGGGTCGAGGGCGATCGTGCCGACCCGGGTGCCGTCGGCGGCCAGCGCCCCGGCGAGGGGGTCCCCGTCCGGCAGGCCGCCACGGACCGCGATCCGGTCCGGTCCGGTGGCCCGCGCGAATCCGGGCGCGCCGGTGAGCAGCGAGGCCCACAGCCGCCCCGCGCCGTCGGCGGCGCCGACGACGAGGTGGGGCTGGAGGGCGAGGAAGGCGGCCGCCACGTCCCGGATGCCCGGACTGATGGAGCGGCCGACGTGCTCGGCGAGCTCGCGGACGCCGACCCGTTCCTGGACGGCCAGCGAGCCCTGGTGGTACCGGCCCATGACGGTTCCCCTTCCTTGAGGGCCTAGAAGAACCCGCAGGTCGGAGCATCTGCGGTCGGGGCGGGAGCACCCTCGGCGCCGGTCGGCACGGAGATCTCCAGCCGGGTGCCGTCCGGGTCGTGGAAGAAGATCCCGCCGGAGGCGGCGCCCTCGCGGTGGGCGACGACGCCCTCGTGGGCGAAGTCGACGCCCAGGCCGCGCAGCCGGTCCTCGTACGCCCGGACCTCCTCGATCGCGCCGGCGGAGAAGGCGAGGTGGTGCAGTCCGGCCGCCCGCGGGGCGTACCGGTCGTCCGCCTGCTGCCAGAGGGTGAGGACGAGCTCCCCGTCGCGGCCCAGGAAGGCGAAGCGGCGGCCGTCCTCCTTGCCCTCGCCGAGGAGCTCGAAGTCCAGGGCGTCGCGGTAGAAGGCGAGCGAACGGTCCAGGTCGGTGACGTTGAGGCCCACGTGGCCCGTGCGGAGCGTGCCGACGGTGGTGGCGGTCATGAGGGTTCCCTTCAGCAGTTCTAACCTTCTAAATCGAGATTAGAGGTTAGAGATCCGGGCGTCAACCGGTCACGTACCCTTGAGGGGTTAGCGGAGCGAGGAGGCGGACATGACGGCGGTACCGACGACGGACCCCCGTCCGCTCACCGGGGAGCCGCTCGCGCTCGACCTGATGAACACGCGCTGGATGCCGGAGGGCGTGCCCACCGACCTGTTCGCCGGGGCCTTCGGTCTGAGCCGGCTGGAGGGGCTGACCCTCTGGCTGCGCAGCACGGGGCTGGACGGCCGCTTCCGCGCCGACAAGTCGACCCTGGTCCACCTGCTGACCGCGCGCGAGGCCCTCGCCCGCGCCGTCACGGACCCGGCCGACGCCGGCGCCCGCGAGCTGATCGACGCCGTACTGGAGCACGGCCGCATCCGGGCCACCCTCACGGCCGAAGGCCCGGGCGAGCGGGCGGAGTTCGACGACCCTTCCTGGGGACCCGCCTGGACCGCGGCCCGCAACTACCTGGAACTGCTGCGGTCGGCGCCCGACCGGATCCGCAAGTGCGCCTCGGAGACGTGCGTCCTGCACTTCCACGACACCTCGCGCAACGGCACCCGGCGCTGGTGCTCCATGGCCGTCTGCGGCAACCGCGCCAAGGCCTCGCGGCACTACGCGCGCACGCGCGAGCGCTGAACGGTCGGAATCTGTCACACCGGTCATGAGACGGAGGCCCGCGCCGCACTCGATGCGAGGCTGGTAAGTCGATAAATCAACTCGTATACCGCTGCGAGTCGCCCCGCCTTGCCCCGGCATGTCCCTACTGGCGGGTAGTACGCGTTGGCGAGAGTCCGCCATGTCAGGTCTCGGTCAATGTCAACCCTCCCCAAACAGCTGTCACTTGCGCAAAGCTGACCGGTCATCCGGCACCGAAATCCGGACCGTATCTTTCACTTAGCCAGGGATGCTGATGACCCTCGACTCCCCCAGCTCCACCACCGGGTCCATACCCGGCGCGCGGCGTGCCGCCCGCGTCGCGGCGGCCGCGGGCCTGGTGGCCGCCCTCTGCGCCACCGGCGCCGTCCCCGCCTTCGCGGCGGCCGGCGACGACCCGCGGAACACCCCGCCGGTCAAGTCCGCCGACCAGAAGCTCGGTTCGGTCGACGCCGAGCTGCTCCAGGAGGCCAAGGCCAAGGGTGACGCGACCGTCACCGTCATGGTCGCCACCGCCCCCGGGCAGACCAAGCAGGTGGCCGACCAGCTCGACGCCGTCCACGGCGCCTCGGTGGGCCAGACGTACGACAAGCTCGGCTACGTCCGCGCGACCCTGCCGACCGACAAGGCCGAGGCCGCGCTCAAGGCCGCCGCCAAGCTCGAATCCGTACACGGCATGGACCTGCGGCAGGAGATCCAGCTGCCGGACCCGCGCCCCGACGCGGGCAAGGACGCCGGCTCGGCCAAGAAGACCGCCGACGCGTCCTTCCCCGGGCCGGACAAGAACACCCCGGCGAAGAACCCGTACAACCCGTCCTTCGAGACCGGCGCGGTGGACTTCGTCCAGAAGAACCCGCAGGCCGACGGCCGCGGCGTGACCATCGGCATCCTGGACTCGGGCGTCGACGTCGCGCACCCGGCCCTCCAGAAGACCACCACCGGCGAGCGCAAGATCGTCGACTGGGTCACCGCGACCGACCCGATCCTGGACAACGACGCCACCTGGCGCCCCCAGGTCACCCCGGTCACCGCCACCGGCGGCACCTTCGCCGCGGGCGGCCAGAGCTGGAAGGCGCCCGAGGGCAACTACCAGTGGAGCCGCTTCAGCGAGTCGATCACCGCCACCGGTGACATGAAGGGCGACGTCAACCGCGACGGCGACACCACCGACAAGTTCGGCATGCTGTACGACCCGGTGGCCGGCACCGTCCGCGTCGACACCGACCAGGACGGCGACTTCACCAACAACGAGCCGATGAAGCCGTACAAGGACGGCTACCAGATCGGCTACTTCGGCACGGACAACCCGGCGACCGACGTCGCCGAGCGCATCCCGTTCGTGATCCAGATCCGCAAGGACGTCCCGATGGACCCCTTCGGCGGGGACTGGGTGGGCAAGAAGGCCGACTTCGTCAACATCGGCATCATCGAGTCGGAGCACGGCACGCACGTCGCCGGCATCACGGCCGCCAACAGCCTCTTCGGCGGCAAGATGAACGGTGAGGCGCCCGGCGCCAAGCTCGTCTCCTCGCGCGCCTGCTCCTGGTCCGGCGGCTGCACCAACATCGCGCTGACCGAGGGCATGATCGACCTCGTCGTCAACCGCGGCGTGGACATCGTCAACATGTCCATCGGTGGTCTCCCAGCGCTGAACGACGGCAACAACGCCCGTTCGGAGCTGTACAAGAACCTCATCGACACCTACGGCGTCCAGCTCGTCATCTCGGCGGGCAACGAGGGCCCCGGCGTCAACACCATCGGCGACCCCGGCCTCGCGGACAAGGTCATCTCCGTGGGCGCGGCGGTCTCCAAGGACACCTGGGCGGCCAACTACGGCTCCGGCGTGTCGAAGAAGTACAACATGTTCCCCTTCTCCTCGCGCGGTCCGCGTGAGGACGGCGGGTTCACGCCGACCATCACCGCCCCCGGTGCGGCGATCAACACCACCCAGACCTGGCTGCCCGGCAGCCCGGTCAAGGAGGCCGGCTACAACCTGCCGGCCGGCTACTCGATGCTCCAGGGCACCTCGATGTCCTCGCCGCAGGCGACGGGCGCCAGCGCCCTGCTGATCTCGGCCGCCAAGCAGCAGAAGATCGCGCTGACCCCGGCGACCCTGCGCGTGGCGCTGACCAGCACCGCGAAGAAGATCGACGACGTCCCGGCGCACGCCCAGGGTGCCGGTCTCATCAACATCGTCGACGCCTGGAAGTCCATCCAGCGCAATGCGAAGGCCGAAGAGTTCACCGTCAAGGCCCCGGTCGACACCGCGCTCGACCAGTTCCTGAAGACCCCGGGCTTCGGCACCGGCCTGTACGACCGCGAGGGCGGCCTCAAGGTCGGCCAGAAGAAGGTCTACGACGTCGTCGTCACCCGCACCACGGGCGTCAAGTACGGCACCCGGCACAACCTGAGCTGGCGCAACAACGACGGCACCTTCAAGGTCGTCGGCGGCTACGACTACGTCACGCTCCCGCTGAACAAGCCCGTCACCATCAAGGTCGAGGCCAACGTCAAGTCGGCCGGCGTGCACAGCGGCATCCTGCAGCTCGACGACCCGACCACCGAGGGCATCGACAAGCAGATCCTGACCACGGTCGTCGCCTCCACCCCGCTGGCGAAGCCGTCGTTCGCGTTCTCGGACACCTCCTCCGTGCAGCGCAACAGCCACAAGTCGTACTTCGTGACGGTCCCGCAGGGCGCCAAGACCCTCGAGGTCGCGCTCGGCGGTCTCGCCGCGGGCAGCCAGACGCGCTTCATCTCGATCCACCCGTACGGCACGGGCGTCGAGGACAGCGCGACCACCCAGTGCTACCCGAACTACGACAACCCGGCCAACAAGTGCCGCCCCGACCTGCGTTCGTACGAGAACCCGCAGCCGGGCGTCTGGGAGATCGAGGTCGAGTCGCGCCGTACGTCGCCGCTGCTGGACAACCCGTTCAAGCTGGACGTCTCCGTCCTCGGCGCGGGCTTCGACCCGGCGGTCAAGGTCCTCCCCGAGGTCAAGCAGGGCACCCCGGCCCCGGTCCAGTGGACCGTGAACAACGGCGGCGCGGCCATCTCCGGCGGCACGCTCAAGGGCGGCCCGCTCGGTTCCGCGAAGGTCGACAAGCCGACCATCGCCGCCGGCGAGACCAAGACCAGCGAGGTCGTCGTCGGTGAGGGCGTCTCCCGTCTGGACGTGGCCATCAACCACACCTCCGACGCGGGCGCCGACCTCGACCTCGAGGTCTACAAGGACGGCGTGAAGGTCGCCTCCTCGGCCGACGGCGACTCCGACGAGTCCGTGAGCATCGACAAGCCCGCCGCCGGTACCTACACCGTCAAGGTGATCGGCTACGCGGTCCCGTCCGGCTCCACCACGTACGACTACCGCGACGTGTACTTCTCCTCCGCCCTGGGCTCCGTCCAGGTCGACGAGGCCGCCAAGGTGAACCTCGCCACCGGCGCCTCGGCGAACGTCTCGGCGAACGTCCTGGTCTCCA
The DNA here is from genome assembly GCF_040609475.1 of Streptomyces sp. NPDC004667. Lineage (NCBI taxonomy): Bacteria > Bacillati > Actinomycetota > Actinomycetes > Kitasatosporales > Streptomycetaceae > Streptomyces > Streptomyces sp. NPDC004667. The sequence goes on from NZ_JBEXKC010000030.1 coordinate 52,932, forward strand.
GCGCGGCCCCCGAGGGCCGTCAGTTCTTCGGCCAGGTCCAGCTGCTCAACGCCCGCGGCACCGCCGCCGGCCTCGGCAGCGTGCAGATCGAGAAGGTCCTCCCGTAACTCCCCTGAGGGTGTGACGGCATGACGGAGGGGCGGGCGCCCGCATCGGGCGCCCGCCCCTTCGCCGTACCCGCCCCCCTCGGGCCGGACGTGCTACCTGCCGATCGAGCTCAGGTCCTGCGCGTAGGTGCCCACGGCGTGGGCGATGACGTCCAGGTTGGTGTCGAAGGCCTCCAGGTCCAGGTTCTTCAGGGTGTCGCCCGCACCGTGGTAGTTCGGGTCGTACGGGGCCCCGGCCGTGCCGCCGTAGCGCTTGGCCTGCTCCGCCGTCTTGACGCCCTCGGCGCCGGTGAAGGTGCCGCCCGCCGGGATGCCGTTCGCGATGAAGGGGCCGTAGTCGGAGCGGCCGTCGAAGTCACTGCCCTCGTGCGGCTTGCCCTTCCTGTCGAGGAAGCCGTTGATCAGCGCCTCGATCTGCGCCGAGCCGGCCGGTCCCGCGCCCTCGCCGGTCTTGTCCGAGTCGTCGCCGTCGTAGACGAACTGCGCCGGGTTGGGCGAGGCGATCATGTCGAAGTTCAGGTAGAGGGCGATGTCCTTCTTCTGCCGCGCGGACAGCTGCGCCACGTAGTGCTCGGATCCGAGCAGGCCCAGCTCCTCCGCCGACCACCAGGCGAAGCGCACCTTGTTCGCGGTCCCCCCGCCCTTCTTGTTGGCGCCCTCGTCCGCGAGCTTGAGGGCCACCTCCAGCAGACCGGCCGAGCCCGAGCCGTTGTCGTTGATCCCAGGGCCCTCGGGGACCGAGTCCAGGTGGGAGCCGAGGGCCACCACGCGGTCGGCGCGGCCTCCCTTCGTCTCCGCGATCACGTTGCGGGTGGTCTTCCGCACGTGCTCCTGGTCCAGGTCCAGGCGCACCTCCACCTCGCCCGCGGCGGCGGCCGCGGCCAGCGCCTCGCCGTCGGCCAGGGTGATGCCGGCGCTCGGGATGACCCCCTCGGCCGGGGAGGAGAACCCGCCGCGCACCGGGGTGGTGCCGCTGTGGTTGTAGACGATCACGCCGACGGCGCCGGCCGCGGCGGCCGCCCGCTGCTTCTCCACGAAGGTGCAGGCACCCCGCTTGACCAGGGCGATCTTCCCGGTGAAGGCGCCGGCCGGGTAGTCGTCGGCGGTGCAGCCCGGGGTCTCGTCGACCCGGGCGAGGGCCAGCGGGGCGACGAGACCGCCGGCCGGGGTGGACGGGGTGAAGGTGAAGGCGGCGGTGGCCAGCTCGCGCCCGCCCTCGCCGAGGACGGTGGTCTTCTCCGCCTTGGTGTGCGCCTCGTGGATGTCGAAGTCCTGGTACGCGACCTCGTACCCGGCCTTCTTCAGGGTGTCGTGCACGTAGGCGGCGGAGGCCGCGTGGCCGGGGGTGCCCGCGGCGCGGTTGCCGCCGTTGGCGTCGGCGATCTGCTGGAACCTCGCCAGGTGGCGGTAGGCCCCGCGGACGGTGACCTCCTCCACGAGCTCCTTGGCGAGCCGGGCCCCGCGCCGGCCCTGGTGGTCGGTGTCGTGGGCCGACGCCGGGGCGGCGGCGATCAGGAGGGGCGCGGCGACGGCGGCGGCCGCGAGTGCGGCGAGGGCCGGTATCGACCGGCGGCGGTGGCGGATGTCCCGCACGGTGTTCTCCCCGAGGTGAGCGTTCCGATGTCTGGTACGCCGTGTCCGGATAACGGGCACGACAGACCGGACGCTAACCGGCCTTGACCAGGCAAAACGGATGTCCGGGGGCCCTGAAACAGGCCCGTCACGGACTCGCCACGCAGGTTCACATCCCGGACACCGTCCGCAGCTCGGACAATGGATTGGACAAGCCTCGTGGGGTCGAACGCATGATGGCCCCACGCGCGCCCGCGCCTACGTACCAAGAGGAGTCACCGTGAGGGTCGGAATCGTCGGAGCCACCGGACAGGTCGGCGGAGTCATGCGCGGCATCCTGGCCGAGCGCAAGTTCCCGGTGGACGAGCTGCGGCTGTTCGCCTCGGCCCGTTCGGCGGGCTCGACCCTGGAGTGGGAGGGCCGCGAGATCACCATCGAGGACGCCTCCACGGCCGACTACTCCGGCCTGGACATCGTGCTCTTCTCCGCGGGCGGCGCCACCTCCCGGGCCCTCGCCGAGAAGGTCGCCTCCCAGGGCGCCGTCGTGATCGACAACTCCTCCGCCTGGCGCCGCGACCCCGAGGTGCCCCTCGTCGTCTCCGAGGTCAACCCGCACGCGATCAAGAACCGCCCCAAGGGCATCATCGCGAACCCGAACTGCACCACGATGGCCGCGATGCCCGTGCTGCGCCCGCTGCACGACGAGGCCGGCCTGACCGCGCTGGTCGCCACCACCTACCAGGCCGTCTCCGGCTCGGGCCTGGCCGGCGTGGCCGAGCTCGACGGCCAGGTCAAGGCCGTCGCCGGGGAGGCGACCGGGCTCGTCCACGACGGCGGGGCCGTCGCGTTCCCCGAGCCGGGCGTCTACAAGCGCCCCATCGCCTTCAACGTGCTCCCGCTCGCGGGCTCGATCGTCGACGACGGCTCCTTCGAGACCGACGAGGAGCAGAAGCTCCGCAACGAGTCCCGCAAGATCCTGGAGATCCCGGAGCTCAAGGTCTCCGGCACCTGCGTGCGCGTCCCCGTCTTCTCCGGCCACTCGCTCCAGGTCAACGCCCGCTTCGCCCGCCCGCTGAGCGTCGAGCGCGCCCACGAGCTGCTGAAGGACGCCCCCGGCGTCGAGCTGTCCGAGATCCCGACCCCCCTCCAGGCCGCCGGCAAGGACGCCTCGTACGTGGGCCGCATCCGCGTCGACGAGACGGTGGACAACGGCATCGCGCTGTTCCTGTCGAACGACAACCTGCGCAAGGGCGCCGCGCTGAACGCGGTCCAGATCGCCGAGCTCGTGGCCGAGGAGCTGCGCCAGGGCTGATCCGGGCCCGGGCGCGGGAGGGGCGGGTGCCGTACGGCGCCCGCCCCTCCCCCGTTTCACGGCCGCCGCACCTCGTAGAGGAAGCAGCCGTACTCCACCGCGCGGACGTGCACGAGGGCGACCTCCGGATCGGCGAAGGCCTCGGCCAGCGCCCGCCCGACGACCGCGTCGGGCTCCTCTGCGAGGTCCAGCAGACGGCCGCCGAGGATCCGGCCGCCCGCGTCGTAGCGCCGGGCCACGCGCAGCGCCCCCGGTGTCCCGAAGGGCAATGCGCCGTCCGGCGCCGGGCCCGCGCAGGGGTCGGCGTGCACGAACACGGGCCCCTGCTCGTCGTACGCCCCCGGGTCCGCGCCGGCCCCGGCCGCCCAGCGGCGCAAGGGCGCGTAGGAGACCAGGGCGATGCGCTCGCCCGCCCGGCTGCGGCGCAGGCAGCAGCGCAGCGGGGCCCCGCCCTCCGGGTCCTCGTACGGCAGGCAGGGCCGGCCCGCGTCGTCGCGCCGGCGCAGCTCGGCGAGGACGTCGGGGGTGAGGGGGCGGGGCAGGGCGGGGGAAGGGGTTCCGGCGGCGCGGACGGTGGAGGAGGTCATGACCCCGATCGTGCCCCGCCCGGTCCGCCGGGGCTGGCGGGAATCGGACCTCGCGTTCGCCCGTGGATTACTCCGGCGCGGTGGCGCGGAGCGCGTGGAAGGATGGCGGGGCAACGTCACCATCAAAGGAGATGACCGCGTGCCTGGCACGAATCTCACCCGTGAAGAGGCTCAGCAGCGGGCGAAGCTGCTCACCGTCGACTCGTACGAGGTCGAACTCGATCTCAGCGGTGCGCAGGAGGGCGGCACCTTCCCGTCCGTGACCACCGTGCGCTTCGAGTCGGCCGAGGCCGGCGCCGAGACCTTCATCGACCTGGTCGCGCCGACCGTGCACGAGGTGGTCCTGAACGGCGTGGCGCTGGACGCCGCCGCCGTCTTCCAGGACTCGCGGATCGCGCTGTCCGGGCTCGCCGCCGGGACCAACGAGCTCCGCGTGGTCGCCGACTGCGCCTACACCAACACCGGCGAGGGCCTGCACCGCTTCGTCGACCCGGTCGACCAGCAGGCCTACCTGTACACCCAGTTCGAGGTCCCGGACGCGCGGCGGGTCTTCGCCAGCTTCGAGCAGCCCGACCTGAAGGCGACGTTCCGGTTCACCGTGACGGCCCCCGAGGGCTGGACGGTCATCTCGAACTCCCCGACCCCGGAGCCGAAGGACCGGGTGTGGGCCTTCGAGCCGACCCCGCGGATCTCCTCGTACATCACCGCGCTGATCGTCGGCCCGTACCACGCCGTCCACAGCTCGTACGAGGGCAAGGACGGCCAGTCCGTCCCGCTCGGCATCTACTGCCGCCCCTCGCTCGCCGAGTTCCTCGACGCTGACGCGATCTTCGACGTGACCCGGCAGGGCTTCGACTGGTTCCAGGAGAAGTTCGCCTACGACTACCCCTTCGCCAAGTACGACCAGCTCTTCGTACCGGAGTTCAACGCGGGCGCGATGGAGAACGCGGGCGCGGTCACCATTCGCGACCAGTACGTCTTCCGCTCCAAGGTGACGGACGCGGCGTACGAGGTCCGCGCGGAGACGATCCTCCACGAGCTCGCGCACATGTGGTTCGGCGACCTGGTCACCATGGAGTGGTGGAACGACCTGTGGCTGAACGAGTCGTTCGCCACGTACACCTCCATCGCCTGCCAGGCGTACGCGGAGGGCTCGAAGTGGCCGCACGCCTGGACCACCTTCGCCAACTCGATGAAGACCTGGGCGTACCGCCAGGACCAGCTGCCGTCGACGCACCCGATCATGGCGGACATCCGTGACCTGGACGACGTCCTGGTCAACTTCGACGGGATCACGTACGCCAAGGGCGCCTCGGTCCTCAAGCAGCTCGTCGCCTACGTCGGCATGGACGCCTTCTTCGAGGGCGTGCAGGCCTACTTCAAGGCGCACGCGTTCGGCAACACCCGGCTGTCCGACCTGCTGGGCGCGCTGGAGGAGACCTCCGGCCGCGACCTGACCGCCTGGTCGAAGGCGTGGCTGGAGACGGCGGGCATCAACATCCTGCGCCCGGAGGTCGAGACGGACGAGAACGGCGTGATCACCGCCTTCGCCGTCCGCCAGGAGGCCCCGGCCCTGCCCGCGGGCGCCAAGGGCGAGCCGGTGCTGCGCCCGCACCGCATCGCGGTCGGCCTGTACGAGCTCCAGGACGGCAAGCTGGTCCGCACGGACCGCGTCGAGCTGGACATCGACGGCGAGCGGACGGCGGTGCCGGAGCTGGTGGGCCGCGCCCGTCCGACCGTGGTGCTGCTCAACGACGACGACCTGTCCTACGCCAAGGTCCGCCTGGACGAGGTCTCGCTGGCCAACGTCACCGCGCACCTGGGCGACTTCACCGAGTCGCTGCCGCGCGCCCTGTGCTGGGCCTCCGCCTGGGACATGACCCGCGACGGCGAGCTCGCCGCCCGCGACTACCTGGCGCTGGTCCTGTCGGGCATCGGCAAGGAGTCCGACATCGGCGTCGTGCAGTCCCTGCACCGCCAGGTGAAGCTGGCCGTGGACCTGTACGCCGACCCGGCGTGGCGCGAGCGGGGCCTGGCGACCTGGACCGAGGCCACGCGGGAGCACCTGCGGACGGCCGAGGCGGGCAGCGACCACCAGCTGGCGTGGGCGCGGGCCTTCGCGGCGACGGCCCGCACCGAGGAGCAGCTCGCGTACCTGGCGGCGCTGCTGGACGGCTCCGAGACCGTCGAGGGCCTGGTCGTGGACACCGAGCTGCGGTGGGCGTTCCTGGAGCGCCTGGTCGCCACCGGTGTCGCGGACGAGCCGGCCATCGCGGCCGAGCTGGAGCGGGACGCGACGGCGGCGGGCGAGCGCCACGCGGCGACGGCCCGTGCCGCGCGGCCGACGGCCGCCGCCAAGGCGGAGACGTGGGCGTCGGTGATCGACTCCGCGGACCTGCCGAACGCGGTGCAGGAGGCCGTGATCGGCGGCTTCGTCCAGACCGACCAGCGGGAGCTGCTCGCGCCGTACGCGGCGGAGTACTTCGCGGTGGTCAAGGAGATCTGGGACACCCGCAGCCACGAGATCGCGCAGCAGATCGCGGTGGGTCTGTACCCGTCGCTCCAGGTCTCGCGGGAGACGCTCGACGCGACCGACGCGTGGCTGGCCTCGGCCGAGCCGAACGCGGGGCTGCGGCGGCTGGTGTCGGAGTCCCGGTCGGGCGTCGAGCGCGCCCTGAAGGCCCAGGCCGCCGACGCGGCCGCCGCCACCCAGGGCTGACGCCTCCGGGCTGACGCCTCCGGCCCCGCCCGCCCCTCCGGGGGTGGGCGGGGCCGCTGCGCGGGTCAGGCGGCCGCGGTCTGGAGGGCCGTCAGGACGCGGGCCAGGGCGGGGGCCGATTCCGAGCCCCGCCGCAGGGCGGCGATCACGTGCCGCGTGGGCCGGTCCTGGTGCAGGACCCGCACCGCGACCCCCTCCGCCCGCCCCGACACCATCCGCGGTACGAGCGCGACCCCCATCCCCGCCTCCACCATCGCCAGGATCGCCGTCCACCCGGACGCCGAGTGCGCCTGCTCCGGCACGAACCCCGCCGCCTCGCACGCACTGCGGGTGATCTCCGACCAGGGCCCGCTGCCCCCGTAGATCCACCGCTCCCCGGCCAGGTCGGCCAGCCGCAGGCCCCGCGCCGCGGCCAGCGGATGGCCGGGCGGCAGCGCGACGTCCAGGGGGTCCTCCAGCAGGGTGACCCGGGTGAAGCGGGGGTCCCGGGCACCCGGGGCGTGGGCGGCGAGGGACAGCGCGAGGTCGACGACCCCGGCGGAGAGGAGTTCGTAGGACTCGGCGGCCTCGGTCTCCCGGATCCGGACCTCGATGCCGGGATGGCTGCGCCGCAGGGCCGCGACGGCGGGGACGACGAGCACCGGTACGGCGGTCGAGAAGGCGCCGATCCGCACCTCTCCGGCCTCCCCGGCGAGGTACCCGGCGAGTTCGGCGTCGGCCCGCTCCAGCTGGGCGAAGACGTCCTCGGTGTGACGCAGCACCAGGTGGGCGGCGTCCGTGAGCCGGACCCGGCGCCCCTGCGCCTCCAGCAGCGGGACCCCCAGCTGCCGGGCGAGGTTGGTCAGCTGCTGCGAAACGGCCGAGGGCGTCATGTGCAGCGCCTCGGCCGTCGCGGTGACGGTCCCCCGGTGGGCCAGGGTCCGCAGGATCCGCAGCTTCTTGATGTCCCACTCGATCACGCCCCCGAACCTACCTCCGGGCGACACTCGCCAGCCCGACTCCGCCGAGGATCGCCGCCATGCTGAGCAGTTCGGCCGGGCCGGTGCGCTCGCCGAGGAGCAGCAGGCCCAGGCCCGCCACGCAGACCGGCTGGAGGTAATAGACGACTCCGGCCCGGGCGGCGCCGATGATCGAGATGGCCTTGTTCCAGGCGAAGAAGGCCACGGCGGAGGAGAACACGCCGACGTAGAGCAGCGGTCCGACCGTCCCGGCGGTGACCTCGAACCCGCCCTGCAGGTGGAGGGAGACGGCGTAGGCGGGGGCGAGCATCAGCGCGCCGAGCACGAAGGTGGTGATCAGGAAGGCGAGTCCGCCGATCTCGGCGGGCTTGCGCTTGAGGAGCGCGCTGTAGGTGGCGAAGGAGAGCGCGGCGGCGAACATCCACAGGTCACCGGCGGTGAAGTCGAAGCCGAGCGAGCCGTCTCCGACGAGGAGCAGGACCCCGAAGGCCGCGAGCATCATCCCGAAGGTCCGCCGGACGCCGAGCCGTTCGCCGCCGAGTCGGGCGTAGAGGGCCATGATGACCGGCGAAGCGGCCATGATCATGCCCATGTTGGAGGCGGAGGTGGTCAGTCCGGCCTGGTGGACGAGGGTGTTGTAGAGGGTGACGCCGAAGAGGGTGGCGAGGCTGACGTAGCCGAGGTGCTCGCGGATCAGGGCCCGCTGCTGCCAGGCCTGCCGGGCCGCGAAGGGGGCGACCGCGAGGGCGGCGATGATCCAGCGCCAGAAGACGGCCTGGACGGGCGGGACGGACCCGGCCATGCCCCGGGTGGCCACGAAACTGCCGGACCAGACGACCGTCGCGAGCAGGGCGAGGAGGACGCCGACCCCGGCGGCCCCCTTCTTCCCGCGTCCGCCGTCGGACTGCTGCTGTTCCTGTGAAACGGTTCGGGCGCGGTCCGTGACGGCCACCTGGGTGTCTCCCCCTCGGTTCTGGAGCTGGTCTGGATGCGCCCTACCGTCGCACCTCCGCATTGCTCAGGTCCATCGAAACATTTCGATCGGTTGCTTCAGGAGAACTGAACGGTTCCCTGGGAGCCGGGGCCGCGGGGGCTCCGGGAGCGCGGTCGGCGCGCTCGGCACGGCCCGGGAGCTGCCCGAAGACGGTGGCTCCGAAGGCGATCGCCATGCCCACCAGCTGGACCGGGGTCAGCGCCTGGCCCAGCGCGGCCCAGCCGATGACGGCGGCGGTGAGCGGGGAGAGCGGGCCGAGCAGGGTGACGGAGGTGGCGGAGAGCTTTCCGATGCCGCGGAACCAGAGGACGTAGGCGGCTCCGGTGTTGATCAGCATCATGTAGCCGTAGCCGAGGAAGGCCTTGCCGTCGAGGGCGGGCGGGGCCCCTTCGACGAGGGCGGCGATGGGGATGATGACGAGTCCGCCCGCGGTGAGCTGCCAGCCGGTCACGGCCAGCGGGCCGACGCCCTCGGGGCGTCCCCAGCGCTTGGTCATCACGGTGCCCGCGCCCATGGAGGCGGAGGAGACGATGCCGGCGACGACGCCGATGAGGTCGAGCTTCGCCTCGGCGGTCAGCACCACCATGCTCACGCCGAACGCGGCGACCACGGCGGCGAGCACGGTGCGCAGCCTGGCCCGCTCCCCCAGGACGAGGGCCGCGAGGCCGACGACGAACAGCGGTCCCGCGGAGCCCAGTACGGCGGCGACGCCGCCGGGCAACCGGTAGGCGGCGAGGAAGAGGAGGGGGAAGAAGGCCCCGATGTTCAGGGTGCCGAGGACGGCGGACTTCCACCACCAGGCGCCCTTCGGGAGGCTCCGGGAGAGGGCCACCAGCAGGAGTCCGGCGGGCAGGGCGCGCATGGCCCCGGTGAAGAGCGGCCGGTCGGGCGGCAGTAGTTCGCTGGCGACGGCGTAGGTGGAGCCCCAGGAGATGGGGGCCAGCGCGGTCAGTGCGATGGTGGCGACGCGGTTCACGGCGACTCCTCGGCAGTGGCGACCGGGAGCCCGCTGCCCCCCAACTAGATCGCTCGTAAGTAGCTTACTACTAAGCTAGTTTTCTGCAAGCTGGTTTCTTGCGGACGAGGAAGCGGAACTTGGATACTTCGGACATGAACCAGGTCATCAGGGAAGAAGCAACCAGCAAGGACGCCGTCGACGCGATCACCGCACAGTGGTTCGCGGTACGACCGGACCTGGAAACCGCCCCCATGGGCGTCTTCGGCCGGATCTACCGGATCGCCAGAGCCATGGGCGACGCGATGGAGCGGGTCTACAACCGCTACGGGATCTCCACCGGGGAGTTCGACGTCGTCGCCACGCTGCGGCGCTCCGGGGCCCCCTACACGCTCTCGCCCCGCCAGCTGTCGGCCACGCTCATGCTCACCACCGGCGGCATGACCGGGCGCCTGGACAAGCTGGAGAAGGCCGGACTGCTCACCCGCAGCCCGGACCCGCACGACCGCCGCGGCCTCCAGGTCACCATCACCGAGCGCGGACTCGCGCTCATCGACGAGGCCGTCGGGGCCGGCCTGGAGACGCAGGCCGCCGCCCTCAAGGGGTTCGACCCGGCGGAGATCGACGCCCTGACGGGACTGCTGCGCAAGCTGCTGGCCGACGTCCCCTAGCCACCGGGAACGGCCGCGGACGCGACGGGGCGCCGGAGGTCCACCGTCCACGGCCGGAGCCGGGCGGGCGGACCTCCGGCGCCCCGGAAGTCTTCAGGAGTGGCGCCGCCCCGTCGGGCCGCCCCACGTCCGTTCTGGTGTTACTGCTGCTTGCGCGACTTGTCGGTGACCATCACGAGACCCGCGATGACCAGGAACAGCACGATCGGCAGGGCCACGTAGAGGCCGATGGTCTCGCCAATGCTCAGGCCCGGACCCGGGTCGTCGCCGTCGTCGCGGGTGAGCGCGAGGGCGGGAGACGTCATCAGCAGCATCATCAGCGTCGATCCGGCCGTGACGGCGCCGGCGCGCAGAGCGTTCTTCTTGTCCACGGTGCCAAAGTAGCGAACACCTAAAGCGGGCGCGCGCCCGGGGGTGCCGTACGGGTCTGCGCCCCCTCCCGCACCGCGCTCAGCAGGGCGTTCGCCCGGGGCGAGGCCGTCAGTGCCTCCAGGGTCAGCGGCCGGCCCGTCTCGTCCGCGACCGGCAGCCGCCAGTTCGGGTACTGGTCCCAGGTGCCCGGCAGGTTCTGCGGCCGCCGGTCCCCCACCGCGTCCGGCAGCCACACGCCGACCAGCCGGGCGGGCGTGCGCAGCAGGAAGGCGTACAGGGCCTGCACGGCGGCCTCTTCGCCCTTGGTCTCCAGCCCGAGCCCGTCCAGCACCCGCAGCCACTGCGCCGTGTCGGCGGCGTCCTCGGCCCGCTCCCGCTCCGGCGGGCGGGTCAGCAGGCCCAGCCGGTCGCGCAGTTCGACGTGCGCCCCGGCCAGTTTCGCGGCGCTCGGCGGCAGGTCGTGGGTGGTGGCGGTGGCCAGGCAGTCCTCCCGCCAGGCCCCGGGCGGCAGCGGATCGCCGCCGCCGGACCAGTCCCGCTCGAACCACAGCACGGAGGTGCCCAGGATCCCGCGCCGGGCCAGCTCCCGCCGCACCCGCGGCTCCACCGTCCCCAGGTCCTCCCCGACCACCGGCGCCCCGGCCCGGTGGGCCTCCAGCACCAGGACGGCCAGCATCGCCTCGCCGTCGTAGGAGACGTACGTGCCCTCGGCGGGCGGGGCCCCCTCGGGGATCCACCAGAGCCGGAACAGGCCCATGACGTGGTCGACGCGCACCGCGCCCGCGTAGCGGAACACCCCGCGCAGCAGCTCCCGGAAGGGCGCGTACGCGGACTCCTCCAGGGCGTCGGGCCGCCAGGGCGGCAGCCCCCAGTCCTGGCCCCGCGCGTTGAAGGCGTCCGGCGGGGCGCCCACCGAGACGCGGCGGGCGTGGAAGGGCCCGGTCCGGGCGTCGGAGCCCTCGGGGTGCACCCCCACCGCGAGGTCGTGCACGATCCCGACCGCCATCCCGGCCTCCCGGGCGGCCCGCTGGGCGGTCGTGAGCTGCTCGTCCGTCAGCCACACCAGCCAGGCGTGGAAGTCGGCGCGCTCCGCCGGATCCTCCCCCGCGGCCGCCGCGCACCAGGCGGCGTGCCGCTCCAGCGGGGCGCCCTGCCCGGCGCGGAACTCCTCGTAGGCGGCCTGCCGTACGGGGGAACGCGGTACGGCGTACAGCAGTTCCAGGGCGGCGCGCTTGAGGTCCCAGACGGCGTCCCGGTCGATCAGGGCGCCCTTCTCCAGCACCTCCCGGCGCAGCCGCCCGCCCCGGGAGGCCAGTTCGTCGAGGGCGGCCCGCTGCGGGCAGTGCGCGTACTCGGGGACGTCCTCGACCCGCAGGTACACCGGGTCGGGGAAGCGGCGCGAGGCTGGCCGGTACGGGGAGGGGTCGGTCGGCGTACCGGGAACGGCCGCGTGCACCGGGTTGACCTGGACGAACCCGGCGCCGTGGGTGCGGGCCGCCCAGCGGGCCAGCTCCGCCAGGTCCCCGAGGTCGCCCATGCCCCAGGAGCGCTCCGAGAGCAGCGAGTACAGCTGGACCAGGAGCCCGTGGGCCCGGCCCGGGGTGGCCGGCGCCCGGTCCGGGGCCACGATCAGGGTGGCCCCGGCGGTGCGCCCGTCGGGGGCCTCGGCGGTGAGCCGGTGCACCCCGAGGGGCAGCTCCGCGGCCCAGTCCCGCTCCGGCGCCCCGTCCTCCGGAGCCACCCGCAGCCGGGTCCCGGGCGGCAGTTCGGCCAGGGCCTGCGGGACGCCCTCCCCGCGCCACTGCACCACGGTCGCCGGCAGCAGCCGCGCGGCCCGCTCCCGCTCGGCGGAGTCGGCCAGGGCCCCGACGTCCCCGGCCGTGTCGAGCGGTACCCCGATCAGAGCGAGGACGGCCCGGACCGTGGCCTCGGGAACGTCGACGGTGACGTCCTCGGCGGGCTGGTAGCGGGTGGCGACGCCGTGCAGGGCCGCGAGCCGGGCGAGGTCGTCCATGGAACTCCCTTGTCGTGGGGTGGGGCGGTCCGCCCGGTGCCCTAGAGGCCCGCGGCGGACGGTGCGGGGGTGGTCGGCTCGCTCGTGAGCGGGGCCTCCTCCAGCAACGGGGGTTCGCTGGTCAGCGGCGCGTACGCGGAGCCGGCCAGCGGGGGCTCGCTGGTGAGGGGGCCCTCGGCCGGCCCCGACGGGGCGGGCAGGTGGGCGAGCGGGGCGTGGGCACGGGCGGTGGTGCGGACGGCGGTTCGGGCGGCGGTTCGGGCGGCGGTTCGGGCGTTCATGGGAGCACTCCTTCGTGCGGGTCCGTCGGACGCGCCCATGCAACACCCCCGGTGAACACCGCAGCCATACCCAGTCGGAGGCATCGCATTCCTGGCGGATCCAGGTCAGATCACCCACCCCGATTGACACTTCAGCCACACGGGTGGTGGGCTCTGGCTCGTTCGTACGAGCGGGGGACGACTCGGGACGGGGAGGCTCCGTGCAGCTCAGGGGCAGGAAGCGGAGCACCGCGGCGGCGGTCGCCGTCATGGGGAGCCTGCTGGGCGGGGCGGTCGCCGCGACCCCGCAGGGCATCACCGCCACGCCGAAGACCTCCGGTACTCCGCGCCCCGACGGCGGTGCGGCCGCCGCTTCCGCCGCGGTCCCCGTACCGTTGCTCGACCCGGGCTCCGATCCCCCGCGAACCGCCGCCGAGGGGCCCGCCGTGTGGCCCCGGCCGCAGTCGGCGGTCGCCGATCCGGGGCGGGAGCTGCCGGTGGGCGCGGAGGCCGTGCTGGTAGCGCCGCACGACGTGGACCCGTACGCCGCCGAGGTGGTGCGCACCGCCCTGCGCGGGGCCGGCGTGCGGACCCTGCACGAGCGGACCCCCGGGGCCGCGCTGCCCGAACGGGCCCTCGTCGTACGGCTCCAGGGCCCCGACGCCGAGGCCGCGCTGCGCTCCCTCGGCGCGGCCGCGGCCGGCGACCTGCCCGACGGCGGATACCGGCTGGCGGTCGGCCGCACCGGCGGCCGGGACACGGTCGCGCTGGCCGGGGTGGGCGAGGACGGGCTGTTCCACGCCGCGCAGACGCTGCGTCAACTGCTGGCGGCCGGGCCCGGGAAGGTGCCCGGGATGCTGGTGCGCGACTGGCCGATCGCCCCCGTGCGCGGGGTCACCGAGGGGTTCTACGGGCAGCCCTGGTCGCGGGAGCAGCGCCTCGCCCAGCTCGACTTCCTGGGCCGCACCAAGCAGAACCGCCTGCTGCTGGCCCCCGGTGACGACCCGTACCGCACGACGGGCTGGCGCGACCCCTACCCGCCGGAGCGGCAGGAGGAGTTCCGGGCGCTGGCGGAGCGGGCCCGCGCCAACCGGGTGGTCCTCGGCTGGGCGGTGTCCCCGGGGCAGTCGATGTGCCTGGCCTCGGCGGACGAGCGGGCGGCACTGCTGCGCAAGGTGGACGCCATGTGGGAGCTGGGCTTCCGGGCCTTCCAGCTGCAGTTCCAGGACGTCAGCTACACGGAGTGGGGCTGCCGGGCCGACCGGGTCCGGTACGGCACGGGTCCCGCGGCGGCGGCGAAGGCGCACGCGGAGGTCACGGGCGAACTGGCGGCGCACCTCGCCGCCCGGCACCCGGGGGCCGCACCGCTGTCGCTGCTGCCGACCGAGTACTTCCAGGACGGCGCCACCACCTACCGGACGGCGCTGGCCGGCGCGCTGGACCCCCGGGTGGAGGTGGCCTGGACGGGCGTGGGCGTGGTGCCGCGCACCATCACGGGCAAGGAGCTGGCCGGAGCCCGGTCCGCGCTCGGGCACCCGCTGGTCACCATGGACAACTACCCGGTCAACGACTGGGACCCGGGCCGCATCTTCCTCGGCCCCTACGCGGGCCGCGATCCGGCGGTGGCCTCGGGTTCGGCCGGGGTGCTGGCCAACGCCATGGAACAGGGCACCCTGTCGCGGATCCCGCTGTTCACGGCGGCGGACTACGCCTGGAACCCGCGCGGCTACCGGGCCGGGGAGTCCTGGGCCGCGGCCGTGCACGAACTGGCGGGCCCCGACCGGCGCACCCGCGAGGCGCTGGCCGCCCTGGCCGGCAACACCGCCTCCTCGGGGCTCAAGCTGGAGGAGTCCGCGTACCTGAAGCCGCTGGTGGAGGAGTTCTGGCGGGCCCGCGCGGCCGGCGACCCCAAGGCGGGCGAGCGGCTGCGGGCGGCCTTCACCGTGCTGCGGGAGGCCCCGGCCCGGCTGCCCTCGTACGCCGCCGAGGCGGGCCCCTGGCTGGAGCGGCTCTCGCGCTACGGGGCCGCGGGCGAGCTGGCCGTGGACCTGCTGCGGGCCGAGGCCCGCGGCGACGGGGCCGCCGCCTGGCAGGCCTCGCGGGAACTGGACGCGGCACGGCGGGCCCTGGCCGAGAAGGGCGGGGCCAAGGTGGACACCTCCGTGCTGGACCCCTTCCTGAAGCGGGCGGCCGAGGAGTCCGACGGCTGGACGGGCGCGGACCGTCGGGAGGGCACCGTGGAGCACGCTCCCGGCTCCTGGACGGTCCGGCTGGACTCCGCGCGCCCGCTGTCCGCGGTCACCGTCATGACCGACCCGCCGGCCGCCGACGCGCGGGGCGCGGTGGTGGAGGTGCGGGTACCGGGCGAGGGCTGGCGCCGGATCGGCGAGGCGACCGTCTCCGGGTGGACCCAGGCCGACGCGGCCGGGGTGCGCGCCGACGCCGTGCGGCTGTCGTGGACGGGCGCCGACCCGGTGGTCCACGCGGTGGTGCCGTGGTTCGCGGACGGGCCGCGGGTCCGGCTGGACCTGGCCGACGGGGCGCCGGCCGACGTGGAGATCGGTGGCGGCCCGCGGACGGTGACCGCGCAGTTGTCGGCCCTGGGGCCGGGCGAGGTGCGCGGCCCGTTCACGGCGGCCCCGCCGGCCGGGGTGGCCGTCAGGGCGCCGGGGGAGGTGGTGGTGCCGCGCGGCACGCGGGTGTCCGTCCCGCTGGAGGTGACGGTGCCGGCGGGCACCCCGGCCGGGACCTACACCGTCCCGGTGGCCTTCGCCGGGGAGACGCGCACCCTGACCGTGCGGGCCGTGCCGCGCACCGGTGGCCCGGACCTGCTGCGCGGCGCGCGGGCCTCCTCCTCGGCGGACGAGGACCCGCGCTTCCCGGCGTCGGCGGTGGTGGACGGCTCGGACGCCACCCGGTGGTCCTCGCCGGCGGTGGACGGCGCCTGGTGGCGGGCGGAACTGGCGGCACCGGCCCGGATCGGGCTGCTGCGCCTGCACTGGCAGGAGGCGTACCCCTCCGCCTACCGGGTCGAGACGTCCGCCGACGGCACGAGCTGGCGCCCGGCCGTCGCGGTGACCTCGCGGGGCGGTGTGGACACCGTCCGGCTGGACGCTCCGGACACCCGGTTCGTCCGCGTCACCTGCGACCGCCGGGCGACCCGCTTCGGCTGCAGCCTCTGGTCGGCCTCGGCCTTCTCGGTGGTCCCGTAGCCGGGTCCGCGCCCCTATGACGCGGCGACCCCGATGCGTTCCAGCGCGTCGTCCGCCCCGTACGGCTGGAGGTACGGCATCCAACGGGGATCCCGGTGGCCCGTTCCGATGATCCGCCAGGCCAGGCCGGACGGCGGGGCGGGCTGGTGGCGCAGCCGCCAGCCGAGCTCCAGCAGGTGCCGGTCTGCCTTGACGTGGTTGCAGCGGCGGCACGCGGCGACGACGTTGTCCCAGACGTGCTGGCCGCCCCGGCTGCGCGGGATGACGTGGTCGACGCTGGTGGCGACGGCCCCGCAGTACATGCAGCGGCCACCGTCGCGGGCGAAGAGCGCGCGGCGGGTGAGTGGAACGGGCCCCCGGTAGGGGACCCGCACGAAGCGCTTGAGCCGGACCACGCTGGGAGCGGGGACGGCTCTCGTCGCGCTGTGCAGAAAGGCGCCCGATTCTTCCAGGGAGACCGCTTTGTTCTCCAGGACGAGGACGAGCGCGCGGCGGAGCGGTACGACGCCGAGGGGCTCGTACGACGCGTTGAGGACCAGGACGTGCGGCACGGACTGCCTCCTTGTACGCCGGCGGCGCGTGGCTCGCGCCGGGACGATCTGCTCTCCAGTCTCCCCTTACGGCTGGTCGAAGCGCCACCACGCGCCCGTAACGGGTCCGAGGTGTTTTCGACCACACCCCCTGTCATCCCCCGGCGAGTCGCGCCTCTCCCTCGAACACGGCAACGGGGTCGGGCCCGTGCCCCGTTAGTGTGGTTGGTCTGTCCCGCACCCACGTCCCGCGGGCAGACCGCTATGCCTGGAGGTTCCCCGCCGTGCCCTCGCCCGCCACCCTGCTCCCGTTGGCAGCGAACACCACCGACGACGCAGCCGAGAGCGTGACCAACGCCGCCAGCTTCATCGAGGAGAACTGGGCCACCTGGCTGAGCATCGGCCTGCGCATCCTGCTGATCGTCGTGATAGCGGCGCTGCTGCGTTCTGTGGTCCGCAAGGCCCTGACCAAGCTCATAAGCCGGATGAACACCAGTGCCGAGGCCGTCGAGGGCACCGCGCTGGGCGGACTGCTGGTCAATGCCGAGCGGCGGCGCCAGCGGTCCGAGGCGATCGGTTCGGTGCTGCGGTCGGTGGCCTCGTTCCTGATCCTGGGCACGGCGGCGCTGATGGTGCTGGCCGCCCTGAAGATCGACCTGGCCCCGCTGCTGGCGAGTGCCGGTGTGGCGGGTGTCGCGATCGGTTTCGGTGCCCGCAACCTGGTGACGGACTTCCTCTCCGGCGTGTTCATGATCATGGAGGACCAGTACGGCGTCGGTGACAAGATCGACGCCGGGGTGGCCTCCGGCGAGGTGATCGAGGTCGGACTGCGCGTGACGAAGCTGCGCGGCGACAACGGTGAGATCTGGTACGTCCGCAACGGCGAGATCAAGCGGATCGGCAACCTCAGCCAGGGCTGGGCCACCGCCGGTGTGGCCGTGCAGGTCAAGCCGACGGAGAACCTCGCGCACATCCGCCGGGTGGTCCAGGAGGTCGCGGACTCGCTGGCGAAGGAGTCCCCGTGGGACGAGCGCCTGTGGGGGCCGGTGGAGGTGCTGGGCCTGGACGAGGTGCTGCTGGCCTCCATGACGGTGAAGGTGTCGGCGAAGACCATGCCGGGCCAGCAGTTCGCCGTGGAGCGGGAGCTGCGCTGGCGGATCAAGGAGGCCTTCGACGCCGCGGGCATCCGGATCATCGGCGGTCTGCCGGACCCCTCCGAGCCGGAGGAGACCCCGGACCCGGCCGCCTCCGTCGCCCCGCCCTCGGCGCTGGCCAACCCGTCCTCCCCGCAGTCCATGGCCACCAACCCGATCCCGGCGCCGGCCTCGCCCGGCAGCCCCCGGATCTCCAAGTAGTCCCGCACGCCCTTCACGCTCCACCCGCTGCCCCGCCGGTCGCCACCGACGGGGCAGCGGCGTCGGCAGCGGTGTCCGCGCACCGCTTCCGCGCACGACACCGGCCCCGGCCCTGGCCGCGGCCGCGGCGCCACCGTGGACACCGTGCCCGGCACCGCCATTGACACGGCTCGGACGCCAATAGGAAACTTACCTAACAGTTCACCTCGGTGAGGGAGACCCAGCCCCATGCCCGCCGCCACACCCGGAACCCCCAGCCTGCTGCGCGCCATGAACGACCGCGCCGCCCTGGAGCTGCTGCTGACGCACGGCCCGCTCTCCCGGACCCGGATCGGGCACCTGACCGGCCTCTCCAAGCCCACCGCCTCGCAGTTGCTCGCCCGCCTGGAGGCCGCCGGGCTGGTCGTGGCCACCGGCACCGACGGTGGCCGCCCCGGGCCGAACGCCCAGCTCTACACCCTCAACGCGCGCGCCGCCCACGTCGGCGGGCTCGACGTGACCCCCGAGGGGGTGGTCGCGGCCGTCGCCGATCTGAGCGGCACCGTCGTCGGCTGCTTCGAGCTGCCCTACGCCGAGGGCGCCGAAGCCGTCGCACAGGTCACCGCGGCCCTCGACGGAGCCGTCGCGGCCGCCGGACTCCACCGCGACGACCTGCACCGCATCGTCATCGCCACCCCGGGCGCCTTCGACCCGCAGACCGGCCGGCTGCGCTACGCCAGCCACCTCCCCGGCTGGCACTCCCCCACCCTGCTCGACGAACTGGCCGCGGCCCTGCCCGTGCCGGTCGAGTACGAGAACGACGTGAACCTCGCCGCCATCGCCGAGCAGCGCCTCGGCGCGGCCCGCGGCCACGAGGACTTCGTCCTGCTCTGGAACGAGGAGGGCCTCGGCGCCGCCCTGGTGCTCGGCGGCCGGCTGCACCGCGGCTGGACCGGCGGCGCCGGCGAGGTCGGGTTCCTGCCCGTCCCCGGACACCCCCTGGTCCGGCAGGTCACCCGGGTCAATTCCGGCGGCTACCAGGAGCTGGCCGGCGCCCAGGTACTGCCCCGGCTCGCCCGCGAACACGGCGTCGAGGTCCCCGCGGAGACCGGCACGGAAACCGGGACCGGTACGGAGACCGGGACCGCCGCGCCGGGGCCCCAGGTGGCCGCCGCGGTGGCCCTGCTGCGGCGGGCCGCCGCCGAACCCGAGGGGCCCCACCTGGACTTCCTGCGGTCCTACGCCACCGTCCTCGCCACCGGACTCGCCTCGCTGGTCGCCGTCCTCGACCCGGAGCTCGTGGTCCTGTCCGGGGCCGCGATCAGCGCGGGCGGCGACCCCCTGCGCACCCTCCTGCGGGACGAGCTCGCCGAACTCGCCCCCTCCCGGCCCCGGCTGGTCGCCGGCGAGGTGCACGAACGGCCCGTCCTGCGCGGCGCGCTGGAGAGCGCCCTGGCCGCCGCCCGCGAGGAAGTCTTCGACACCTCCCGCTGACCCCGCCCCCACCCCAGCGCCCCTCAACCCCAGCACCGGCACCTCCCACCGGAAGTTCCTCCCCCAGAGAGCGAGCACCGTCATGCCCAGAACCGGACGACGCCTGACCACCGCGGCCACCGCCCTGGCCGCCCTCTCCGTACTCGCCACCTCCTGTACGGGCCAGAGCGCCGGCACCGCCTCGGACGACCCGAAGGCGGAGGTCACCCTGAAGTTCTGGCACGGCTGGTCCACGCCCGCCGAGGTGAAGGCGATCGAGGAGAACATCGCCCGGTTCGAGAAGGCGCACCCGAACATCAAGGTCGAGGTCACCGGCGACATGACCGACGCCAAGGTCAACCAGGCGCTGCGCGCGGGCGGGGACAAGGCCCCCGACGTGGTCTCCTCCTTCAGCACCGACAGCGTCGGCAACTTCTGCAACTCCGGCGCCTTCGCCGACCTCAACCCCTTCCTCGACAAGTCCGGCGTCGACAAGACGAAGGTCTTCCCCAAGACCCTGCTGGAGTACACGCAGTTCAAGGGCAACCAGTGCACGCTCCCGCTGCTCCACGACGCCTACGGCCTCGTCTACAACAAGACCGCCTTCGCCGCTGCGGGGATCACCGAACCCCCCAAGACCTGGAGCCAGTTCGTCGCGGACGCCCAGGCCCTGACCAAGTCCGACGGGGACTCGTACGACCAGCTCGGCGTGATGCCCACCTTCCACGGCTACGAGACCACCCCGATGCGCCTGGCCGCGCAGTGGAGCCCCACCTATTTCGCCGCCGACGGCAGCTCCAACCTCGCGAAGGACCCGGCCTTCGCGAAGATGCTGACCGCCCAGAAGGATCTGGTGGCCAAGCTCGGCGGCTACGAGAAGCTGGAGAGGTACCGGGCCGGCTTCGGTGACGAGTGGAGCGCCGAACACCCCTTCAACAAGGGCAAGGTGGCCATGCAGATCGACGGCGAATGGCGTGCCGCCATGGCCGAGGAGGCCGGTGTCGGCTTCGAGGTCGCCACCGCCCCGCTGCCCGTACCGGACGACCAGGTGGGCGACTACGGCAAGGGCTACCTCTCCGGAACGATCATGGGCATCTCCGCCACGAGCCGCAAGCAGAACGCCGCCTGGGAGCTGGTGAAGTACATGACCACCGACACCGCGGCCGTCGTCGCCTTCGCCAACTCCATCCACAACGTGCCCTCCACGCTGGCCGCGCTGGAGTCCCCGGACCTCAAGGTGACCCCCGCGCTGAAGACCTTCATGGACATCGCCCGGCACCCGAAGTCGAACACCACCCCGGCGCAGCCGGACGGCGGCACCTACCAGCTGACCTTCCAGGACTTCGCGTACCGGTTCGAGAAGGGCGACGTGCCCGACCTCCAGGCCGGTCTCGCCGCCACCGACCGGCAGATCGACACCGACATCGCGAAGGCGAAGTAGCCCGGTGGCCCCCAACACCCCGCGGGCCAAGCGGCGCCGGGCGGCCCTGCGCGCCGCCGCGTTCATGTCGCCCTGGCTGATCGGCTTCGCCGTCTTCTTCGCCTACCCGCTGCTGTCCACCGTGTACTTCTCCTTCACCCGGTACGACGGCTTCCGCCCGCCCGTCTTCAACGGCCTGGCCAACTGGAGCTACGTCTTCACCGACTATCCGCTCTTCTGGCCGGCCATGCGCAACACGCTCTGGCTGGTGGTCGTCATGGTGAGCTGCCGGGTCGTCTTCGGCCTCGGCGTCGGCCTGCTCATCACGAAGATCAAGACCGGGGCGGGGATCTTCCGCACCCTGTTCTACCTGCCCTACCTGGCCCCGCCGGTGGCCGCGACCCTCGCCTTCGTCTTCCTCCTCAACCCCGGCACCGGCCCCGTCAACACCCTGCTCGACGGCCTGGGGCTGCCGACGCCCGGCTGGTTCACCGACGCCGCCTGGTCCAAACCCGCGCTCACCGCCCTCGCGCTGTGGGGGGTCGGCGACCTGATGGTGATCTTCATGGCCGCGCTGCTCGACGTACCGAAGGAGCAGTACGAGGCCGCCGAGCTCGACGGGGCCGGCGCCTGGGCCCGCTTCCGGCACATCACCCTGCCGAACATCTCCCCGATCGTGCTGTTCGCCGTGGTCACCGGGGTCATCCAGGCCATGCAGTACTACACGCAGCCGCTGGTCGCCGGAAAGGTGGCCGCCGGGATCATCGGCGGCTCGGGCCAGCAGTTCGAACCGGGCTACCCCGACAAGTCCACCCTGACCCTGCCCCAGCTCGTCTACAACGTCGGCTTCCAGCGCTTCGACTACGGAGCCGCCTGCGTCGTCGCCCTGGTGCTGTTCGCCCTCTCCATGGCCTTCACCGCGCTCCTGATGCGCCGCCGTGGCGGACTGATCGGAGCCGGTGACTGAGATGACCCTGACCGAGACGGACCCGACCGCAAAGGGCCCCCGCACCCGGCCGCCCGCCGGCGAACCGGCCCCGGCGGCCCGGCCGCGCACCCGCGAGGCGGTCCTGCACTGGATCGCCGTCCACTCCCTCGCGGTGGCCGCCGCCCTGTTCTTCGTCCTCCCCTTCGTCTTCCTCTTCCTCACCTCCCTGATGAGCGACCACCAGGCGCTCACCCGCGACCTGTGGCCGCGCACCTGGGAGTGGGGCAACTACGCCGAGGTCTGGAACACCCCCGGGTTCCTCACGTGGTGGCGCAACACCCTCCTGTACGCGGGCCTCGGCACCCTGCTCACCGTGGTCTCCTCGCTGCCCGTCGCCTACGCCCTCGCCAAGTTCCGCTTCCGCGGCCGGCGGCTCTCGCTGCTGCTGGTGATCGCCATGATGATGCTGCCGCCGCAGGTGGTCGTCATCCCCATGTACCTCTTCTGGGCGAAGCAGCTCGACCTCTCCGGCACCCTGTGGCCCCTGATCATTCCGATGGCCTTCGGCGACGCCTTCTCCATCTTCCTGCTCCGCCAGTTCCTGCTCACCATCCCCGACGAATACCTCGACGCCGCACGGGTCGACGGCTGCGGCGAGCTGCGCACCCTGCTGCGCGTGGTGCTGCCCATGGCCAGGCCGGGCATCGCCGCCGTCGCGCTGTTCCAGTTCTTCTACGCCTGGAACGACTACTTCGGCCCGCAGATCTACGCCTCCGACAACCCGGCCGCCTGGACCCTCAGCTACGGACTGGAGTCCTTCAAGGGCGCGCACCACACCAACTGGAACCTCACCATGGCGGCGACCGTGCTCGTCATGGCCCCGGTGATCGTCCTCTTCTTCTTCGCCCAGAAGGCGTTCGTCGAAGGCGTCACCCTGACCGGAGTGAAAGGCTAGGCCCGATGAAACTCGCAGTGGTGGGCGGCGGTTCCACCTACACGCCCGAACTGATCGACGGCTTCGCGCGCCTGCGCGACACCCTGCCGGTCACCGAACTGGTGCTCATCGACCCCGCCGCCGAACGGCTGGAGCTGATCGGCGGCCTGGCCCGGCGGATCCTCGCCCGCCAGGGCCACCCGGGCACCGTCACCACCACCGGCGACCTCGACGCCGGGGTGGCCGGTGCCGACGCGGTCCTGCTGCAACTGCGCGTCGGCGGGCAGGCCGCCCGGCTCCGGGACGAGACCTGGCCGCTGGAGTGCGGCTGCGTCGGCCAGGAGACCACCGGCGCGGGCGGCCTCGCCAAGGCCCTGCGCACCGTCCCCGTGGTGCTGGACATCGCCGAACGGGTCCGCCGGAGCGCCCCCGACGCCTGGATCATCGACTTCACCAACCCCGTCGGGATCGTCACCCGGGCCCTGCTCGGGGCCGGCCACAAGGCGGTCGGACTGTGCAACGTCGCCATCGGTCTCCAGCGGAAGTTCGCCGCCCTGCTGGACGTGGCCCCCGCCGAGGTCCACCTCGACCACGTCGGGCTCAACCACCTCACCTGGGAGACGGGCGTACGCCTCGGCGGGCCCGACGGCACCGACGTGCTGCCCCGGCTGCTGGCCGGGCACGGCGACGCCGTCGCCGCCGACCTGCGCCTGCCGCGCGCCCTCCTGGACCGGCTCGGGGTCGTGCCCTCGTACTACCTGCGCTACTTCTACGCCCACGACGAGGTGGTCCGGGAACTGGGCGAGAAGCCCTCCCGGGCCGCCGAGGTCGCCGCGATGGAGAAGGAACTCCTCGCCCTGTACGGGGACCCCGCGCTCGACGAGAAGCCCGCGCTGCTGGCCAAGCGGGGCGGCGCGTTCTACTCGGAGGCCGCCGTGGACCTGGCCGCGGCCCTGCTGGGCGACGGCGGCCCGTCCGTGCAGGTGGTCAACACCCTCAACCAGGGCACCCTGCCCTTCCTGCCCGACGACGCCGTCATCGAGGTCCAGGCCCGGGTCGACGGCTCCGGTCCCGTACCGCTGCCCGTGCCCCGCCTGGACCCCCTGTTCGCCGGACTGACCGCGCACGTCAGCGCGTACGAGGACCTCGCGCTCGACGCGGCGCTGCGCGGCGGGCGCGAGCGGGTCTTCAAGGCGCTCCTCGCGCATCCGCTGGTCGGGCAGTACGACCTCGCCGAGGGGCTGACCGACCGGCTGCTCGCGCACAACAAGGAGCACCTGCCATGGGCGTGACCGGCGTGACCGGCGCGAACGGCCCCTCGGCGGCCGTCCTCGCCATCGACGCGGGCAACAGCAAGACCGACGTGGCCCTGATCGGCGCCGACGGCAGCGTCCTCGGCACCGGGCGCTCGGGGGGCTTCCAGCCGCCCCGGGTCGGGGTCGAGGCGGCCGTGGACGTGCTCGCGCGGGCCGTCGCGGAGGCCGCCGGGGCCGCCGGGCTGCGGCCCGGCGCGCCCTGCGCCGACGTCGTCTCGGCCTGTCTGGCCAACGCCGACCTGCCGGTGGAGGAACGGCGGCTCACCGCCGCGGTCGGCGCGCGGGGCTGGGGCGTGCGGACCGAGGTGCGCAACGACACCTTCGCAATCCTGCGGGCGGGACTGTCCGGCGCGGACCTGCCGCGCGGGGTCGCGGTGGTGTGCGGGGCGGGGATCAACTGCGTCGGGATGCTGCCCGACGGCCGGACCGCCCGCTTCCCCGCCCTCGGGGTGATCTCCGGCGACTGGGGCGGCGGGGGCGGCCTGGCAGAGGACGCCATGTGGTGGGCGGCGCGGGCCGAGGACGGACGCGGCGGCCCCACCGGCCTCGCGCGGGCCCTGCCCGCGCACTTCGGGCTGGCCTCGATGGCCGCGCTGATCGAGGCCCTCCACCTGGGCGCCGTGCCCCGCGGGCGCATGCACGAACTGGTACCGGTGCTGTTCGCGGTGGCCGCCGCGGGCGACCCGGTGGCCTCGGCGATCGTGGAACGGCAGGCCGGCGAGGTGGTGGCGCTGGCCACGGTGGCGCTGGAGCGGCTGGGTCTGCTGCGGGAGGACGTGCCGGTGCTGCTGGGCGGCAGCGTCCTCGCGGCCCGGCACCCGCAGCTCAACGACCGGATCGGGGAACTCCTCGCCGCCCGGGCCCCGCTGGCCCGGCTCTCGGTGGTGACGGCCCCGCCGGTCCTGGGCGCCGCCCTCCTCGGCCTGGACGCCGTCGACGCCCCGCACGGGGCCCACGCGAAGCTCCGTGCCCACTTCGGCTGAACCCGCCTCCCGGGCGGGCGAGTCGGGAACCGCAGGGCGCGGCCCGGCGTATTGAGGGGGAAGGGGAACGGGAAGCCGGGGAGCGTCAGGGGGGCGCACGGGGGCGTCGGTACGCCCAAGATCGGGCTCCGGGTGCTGTGGTCGGGCGCCACTACGGCCATACTGCTCCGGAGCAGAGGACCGAGGGGGAGGTCACGGTGGCCATCACGACACGCGCGACCGCGCCCGGGAGCGCCGCCTCCGGGCTGCCCGCCGGACCGGATGCGGGACCGCCCGCGCCGGCGGGGCCGCCGGGGCGGAGCACCGCCTGGGCGGAGGGCGTGGAGCGGCTGCGCGCCGCGGCCACGACCGAGCCGGGCCGGCTGCGGATCATCGGCGCCGTGCTGGCCGCCCTGGTCGTCCTGTTCGGCACGGTCGCGGTGTGGGAGGTCTCCGGCCGGGTCACCGCCGCGGACGACGTGGTGGGCCGCAGCCAGCCGCTGAGCGCGGACGCGGCGAGCATCTACCGCTCCCTCGCGGACGCCGACACGGCCTCCTCCAGCGGCTTCCTGGCGGGCGCCCAGGAGCCCCGCGAAGTGCGCCTGCGCTACGAGAAGGACATCGCCAACGCCTCGCGGCTGCTGGTGAGCGCCGCCGCGAACACCGGCGCGGGCGGGGACTCCCGCAAGGAGATCGCCCTCCTCGGTGAGCAGCTGCCGCGCTACACGGGCCTGATCGAGCAGGCCCGCGCGACCAACCGGCAGGGCCTGCCGCTCGGCGGCGCCTACCTGCGCTACGCCAACGAGCAGATGAGCACGGTCCTGCTGCCCGCCGCGCAGCGCCTGTACGAGGCGGAGACCGGCCGGCTCTACACGGACTACGACGAGGCCCGCTCCTGGCCCCTGGCCTCGACCGGTGCGGGGCTGCTGGCCCTCGCCGCCCTGGTGTGGGCCCAGCGCCGCAACTACCTGCGCACCCACCGGGTCTTCAACCACGGGCTGCTCGCCGCGACGGTCGCCGCCGCCGTCGTGCTGCTGTGGCTGACGGTCGGCCAGACGCTCGCCCGGTCGGGGCTGAGCGAGGCGCGGACCGACGGCCAGGAGTCGCTGAAGGTGCTCAACGACGCGCGGATCGCCTCGCTCCAGGCGCGGGCCAACGAGAACCTGACGCTGATCGCGCGGGGCGCCGTACTGGCCGCGGACAAGAAGTCCGACAAGTACGACGTGGACTACGAGAAGAACATGAAACAGCTCGACGAGGGGCTGGCGCGGGCCCTGCGCCTGGCCGACGACACGAGCGGCCGCGCGCCCGTCTCGCAGGCCGTGGCCGGTGTGGCGCAGTGGAAGCAGCGGCACGCGGCGGCCCGGGAGTCGGACATGAAGGGCGACTACGAGCTCGCCCTTCCCCAGGTCATCGGGGACGAGCGGCACCCGGACAGCAGCGGGGCCTCGTTCGACACGGTGGACGCCTCCCTGGAACGGGCCGTGGCCCACGAGCAGAACCAGTTCACCCGGGCCGCCCGGGGCGGGCTCGGCGCACTGGGCGGGCTGATCACGGGCTCGGCGGCGCTGGCGGCCGTCGGCGCGGCCGCCGCCCTCCTCGGCATCGGTCGCAGGCTTTCGGAGTACAGGTGAGATCGATGCGGATACGGCGGACACGGGCGGGGCACGAGGCGGCCCCGGTCACGGCTGGGGCGACGGCCGGGGAGACGGCCGGTGCACCCTCCGGGGCCGGGGCGCCCGGGGCGGTCCGGCCGCGACGGGCCGCGCACCGGCTGCGCGGCTGGGGCGGGGTGACCGCGATGGCCGCCGCCTGCGCGGTGACGGCGGCGGCGGTGCTGCTGCCGCTGGCCAGGACCTCGCCGGGGACGGCGCACCGCACCGCGGTCCAGGAGCCGGCCACCATGGCCGCGGCCCCCTTCGCCCCCGCCGACACCTGCCAGGACCCGGAGGCCAGCCTGGCCCCGTCCGGTCTGGACGGTCCGACGATCGAGCGGATCCGCAAGGCGGGCAAGCTGGTGGCGGGTGTGGACCAGAACAGCTTCAAGTGGGGCTACCGCAATCCGGACGGCCACCTCGACGGCTTCGACATCGACCTGGTCAAGGCCATAGCCAAGGACATCCTGGGCCGGGAGGACGCGGTCATCTACCGGGCCATCCCCACCAGCCAGCGCATCCCGGCGCTCCAGGAGGGCCGTGTCGACATCGTCGTGCGGACCATGACGATCAACTGCAAGCGGCTGGAGGACGTGGCCTTCTCCACGGCCTACTTCGAGGCCGGGCAGCAGGTGCTGGTCCCCAAGGGTTCGCACATCACCGGCTACGACGCCTCCCTGAAGGGCCGCCGGATCTGCACGGCCGCCGGTTCCACGGCGGAGACGGCGCTCAAGGCCACGTCGTACGGCGCGGTGCCGGTGTCCGTGCCCAACCAGCTGGACTGCCTGGTGCGGCTGCAGCTGGGCGAGGTGGACGGCATCATCACGGACAACGCCCTGGCCGCCGGCCAGGCGGCGCAGGACCCGTCGGTGCAGCTGGTGGGCGCCCCCTTCACCCGCGAGTTCTACGGGGTGGCGATGAACAAGGACGCCTCCGACCTGGTGCGCCGGGTCAACAAGGTGCTGGAGAACTACCGCGCGGGCGGCGAGCAGAGCCCCTGGGTGACCTCCTACCGCAAGCACTTCGCGAACGTGCTGCCGAGCCCGGCCCAGCCGCCCGCGCCCAAGTACCGGAACGGCTGAGGCCGGTGTCGGAATCGAAGCCGTACGCGAGCCATCCGGGAACGGGGCGGGACGTGATGGACCGGGACGAGGTCGACCGAGCGCTGGCGCGGCTGGGCGCGGAGCACGAAGCGGTGGAGACCTCGCTGCTCGCCCTCCAGGACCACGCCGGCCGCCGGCTGCTGGAGGGCGCCGCGCTGAGCGGGGTCACCGAGGAGCGCTGGGCCGCCGCCGACGCGGCGGTCACCCGGCTGTGGACCTACTTCGACGCCTACAGCGGGGCGCTGGCCGCGGCCCGGGAGATCCGGGAGCGGCGCCGCTGGCCCACCCGGGAGGACCTGGCCGAGCTGACCGAGCGGCTGCGCGGTCCCGGAGTGGTGATCGCCGGGGCCGGGGCCGGGGGCGCCGCGCTCGCGGAGCGGTTCTCGCTGGCCGAGCTGGTGGCCCGGATGAACGAGCTGTACGCCGGCTCGCTGGACGTGGTGGTCGCCGCCGACTCGGTGTGGTCGGCGCTGCCCGCGCGGATCGACCTGCTCGGCGCCGAACTGCACCGTACGCGCGCGCTCGCGCACTCGGTGGGGGTGCGGCCGGGCGAACACCCCTCGGGGGACGACCTGGAGGAGATCACCGCCGAGCTGACGGAGCTGCGCGCGCAGGTGATCGCGGACCCTCTGGGGTTCTGGATCCCGGTGGCGGGGAGCTCCGCCCCCGGCGGCGGCCGGCCCGATACCGGCCGCTACGACCGGGCGGCCCGCGCGCTGGACGACGTACGCCGTGAGGTGGAGGCGGTGCTGACCGTGCGGCAGGACGCGGAGGCGCGGCTGATCGGTGTGCGGGACGTGCTCTCGCGGGCCGACCGGACCCTGGCGGAGGCGCGGACGGCGCGCGGCGAGGTGCTGGCGAAGATCGCGGCGTCCGAGGTCCCGGCGGTCAGCGGCCCGCCGACGGCCCTGCAGGAGCAGTTGGCGGCGGCGGCCGAGTACCGGCGGCGCTCCCAGTGGCACCGGCTGTCGCCGCTGCTGGACTCCCTGGAGGACCGGGCCGACGAGGAACTCCGACGGGCCCGCGAATCGTTGACCGCGGTGACGGCCCCGCTGGCGGTGCGGGCGGAACTGCGCGGCCGGCTGGACGCGTACAAGGCGAAGGTGGCCCGGCACGGCATGGCGGAGGACCCGCTGCTGATCGAGCGGTACGACACGGCACGGCGGATGCTGTGGAGCGCGCCGTGCGACCTGCGCGCCGCCGAGCAGGCCGTCCTGCGCTACCAGAGCGCGACGGCCGAGACACTGGTGCCGAGGCAGCCCCTGCCGCAGGACCACCGGCCCGCCGGGCCGGGGGAGGAGGACGCGTGAGCCTGATCGGAACGCCGTGCGTGCGTCCCGGCTGCCCGGGGACGTACGAGGACATGGGCGGCGGGGAGCTCTACTGCGACACCTGCGGGCTCGCGCCGGTCGGCGCGGTTTCGGCGGGCGCGGAAGAGCTGGTGTCGCCGCCGACGGGGATGACCAGCGCGGCCCGGCACGGGGATTCCCGGGGGTCGGCGGGCTCGCACGGTTCGGGCCGCTCCTCGGCCTCGGCGCGCTCCTCGCGGTCCTCTCGCTCCTCGTCCTCGCGCCGTTCGGTGTCGGGGCGGCTCTCTCGGTCCCTGCCGGGCGCCGCGTCCACCCGTTCGGTGTCGGTGCGCAGTGCGGGCTCCTCCGCCCCCTCCTCGGGGCGCAGCAGGCTGGGCGCCGGGCTGGTCACCATGCCGCAGGTGCCGCGTCCGGATCCTTCGGCGGCGGTGCTGGAGAACCCGGAGGTGCCGGAGCGCAAGCGGTTCTGCTCGCGTTCGGACTGCGGGGCGCCGGTGGGCCGCGCGCGCGGCGACCGGCCGGGCCGCACGGAGGGGTTCTGCACCAAGTGCGGGCACCCGTACTCCTTCGTGCCGAAGCTGCGCGCCGGTGACGTGGTGCACGGCCAGTACGAGGTGGCGGGCTGTCTGGCACACGGCGGCCTGGGCTGGGTCTACCTGGCGGTGGACCGGGCGGTCTCGAACCGGTGGGTGGTCCTCAAGGGCCTGCTGGACACCGGCGACCAGGACGCGATGGAGGCGGCCATCTCCGAGCGGCGCTTCCTGGCGGAAATCGAGCACTCCAACATCGTGCGGATCTACAACTTCGTGGAGCACCTGGACCAGCGGACGGGCTCGCTCGACGGGTACATCGTCATGGAGTACGTGGGCGGCAAGTCCCTGAAGGAGATCGCGAACGAGCGGCGGAGGCCCGACGGACGGCGGGACCCGCTGCCGGTGGAACAGGCGTGCGCGTACGGGATCGAGGCACTGGAGGCCCTCGGCCACCTGCACAGCCGGAACCTGCTTTACTGCGACTTCAAGGTCGACAACGCCATCCAGCAGCAGGACCAGTTGAAGCTGATCGACATGGGCGCGGTCCGGCGGATGGACGACGACGAGTCCGCGATATACGGCACGGTGGGCTACCAGGCGCCCGAGGTGGCGGAGCTGGGCCCCTCCGTGGCCTCGGACCTGTACACGGTGGCGCGCACCCTGGCGGTGCTGACCTTCGACTTCCAGGGCTACACGAACGTGTTCGTGGACTCGCTGCCGGACCCGGAGCACATCGAGGTCTTCGGGCGGTACGAGTCCTTCTACCGGCTGCTCGTGCGGGCGACCGACCCGGATCCCGGGCGGCGGTTCGCCTCCGCGCAGGAGATGGCGGACCAGCTGACGGGCGTGCTGCGCGAGGTGGTCGCGCTCCAGACGGGGCGGCCTCGGCCGCAGCCGTCGACCCTGTTCGGGCCGGAACTGCGGGTTCCCGACACCCGGTTGTACGCCGACGCGGACGGGGCCGAGGTGTCCCGGCTGGGTGTGCGGGAGATCCCGCGCCGCGTCTGGGGGCGTCGGAGCCGGGCGGTGGCGGCGGTTCCCGGGCTGGCTCCGCTTCCTGCTCCGCTTCCTGCTCCGATTCCGGCTCCGCTTCCGGCTCCGGGCGGGTCTGCGGGTGCCGGGACGGCCGGCGCGGGTGGCGCGGCCGGTGTGGCCGGTGTGGCCGGCGCGGGTGTGCCGGAGCCGTCCGGAGCCGGGAGCGTGCCCGCGCTCGGCACCACCGCCACGCACGTGGCGGGCGCCGCGGTGCCGCAGCCCCGCCTCGGGAGCGCGGCGGCGGACCCGCTTCCGGTACCGGTTCCGCTTCCTTCGGGTGCCGGGGCCGGGCGAGCCGCCGTGGCCGCACCGGCGGCGGCGACCGGGCCCGCCCCGCTCGACGCGCACGACACTGCACTGGCCCTGCCGGTGCCGCTGGTGGACCCGGCCGACCCGAACGCCGGTTTCCTGGCCGGGCTCCTCGCCTCCGCCCCGGCCGACCTGCTGGGCGCGCTCGGCTCGGCCCCGGCCGACTCCGCCGAGCTGCGGCTGCGGGAGCTGCGCGCCCGGCTCGAACTGGGCGAACCGGCCGTCGCCGGAGAGGCCCTGGCCGAACTGGAGGAGCGGCACCCGGACGACTGGCGGGTGGTGTGGGCCCGCGGGATCGCCTCGCTGGCCACCGGCGACGACGAGATAGCGGCCCTGTCCTTCGACGCCATCTACGACGCCTTCCCCGGCGAACCCGCCCCGAAGCTGGCCCTCGGCCTGTGCGCGGAGGTGCTGGGGCAACTGGACAACGCCGCCGAGTACTACCGGCTGGTCTGGATCACCGATCCGGGGTTCGTCAGCGCGGCCTTCGGGCTGGCCCGGGTGCAACTGGCCGCCGGGGACCGGGAGGCGGCGGTGCTCACCCTGGAGTCCGTGCCGGAGGCCTCGATCCACTACACCGCCGCACGGGTGGCGGCCGTACGGGCACGCCTGCGCGACCGGTCCCCTCACGAGGCCCTGCTGGCCGATCTCTCGGCCGCGTCGGACCAGGTGGAGGCGCTGCGCCGGTTCGGGCTGGATCCGGAGCGGCAGGAGCGGCTGACGACGGAGGTTCTGGGCTCGGCCCTGGACTGGGTACTGTCGGGTAGCCGGGGTGCCGACCCCGGCCGGACCTCGTTGCTCGGCAGTCAACTGGACGAGCGGGGGCTGCGCTTCGGCCTGGAGCGCTCTTACCGCGTCCTCGCCCGGCTGGCGCAGCGGGGCGAGGAGAGGATCGAACTGGTGGAGCGGGCAAACCGTTTCCGACCCCGGACGTGGGTGTGATTGATGTCGATGCATCGGCTGTCGGGCTGCCCCGGCTGCGCGGAGCCCCTCGAAGAGGGGGACCGTTTCTGCGGCGTGTGCGGATACGCCCTCTCCTCGCCGCCCCCTGACCCGGATCCGACGCCGACCCTCCCGGTCACCCCGGTGGCCGGGCCCGGGGCCGGGCCCGCCGGGGAGTCCGCCCTCGCGGGCGGGTCCCGCTCCCCCGCGCCGGCGGGTCCCCGGTACGCCGCCGCGGCGGATCCGGCCGGGGCCGCCCTGGTGTCGGCCCCGGCGTCGGCGGCCGGGACCCCGGCCGGGGACACCGCCGCGCACGCCGGCTTCTCCGGGGTGCCCGCGCCCGGATGGGGCGGCACCGACGAGCACGCCCCGACCCCGGCCGGGGACGCCTCCGCACGGCCGGGCGGCGGCCCGTGGGGTTCCGCCGACTCCGGGCACGAGACCCCGTACGACGAGGAACCCGTCCGCCACGACCTCCCCGGCGGGACCGGAACGCCCCCCGGGGGCACGCCCTGGGGCCCGCCCGCGCCCGAGGACCCGTACGCGGCCGCCCCGCAGGGGGACGGCGGGAAGACCTGCGTCGCCTGCCGGGCCGGGCACGTGGACACCGACGGGTACTGCGAGCACTGCGGCCACGCGCAGCCCCGCGAACGCGACCACCTGGAGGAGGAGCTCTGCAGCGTCGCCGCGGTCAGCGACCGCGGACTGCGCCACCACCGCAACGAGGACTCCTTCGCCGTCGCGGCCACCGCGCTGCCCGACGGCTCCGCCGCCACCGTGGCCATCGTCTGCGACGGGGTGTCCTCCGCGAGCCGCCCCGACGAGGCGTCCGCGGCGGCCGCCGGCGCCGCCAACGAGGCCCTGCTCGACGCGCTCCCCCGCGGCGCCCACCCGTCGGAGGCCATGCACGGCGCGATCCTGGCGGCGGCCGCCGCCGTGAACGCCCTCGCCCCGCAGACCCCCGGCGCCCAGAACGCCCCGGCCTGCACCCTGGTCGGCGCGGTCGTCAGCGGCGGGGTCCTGACCATCGGCTGGGTCGGCGACAGCCGCGCCTACTGGGTCCCGGACGACCGGGCCGCCCTGCCGCGCCGCCTCACCGAGGACGACTCCTGGGCCGCGCAGATGGTGGCGGCGGGTCTGATGGGCGAGGCCGAGGCGTACGCCGACGTCCGCGCGCACGCCATCACCGGCTGGCTCGGGGCCGACGCCTACGACCTCGACCCGCACACGGCCAGCTTCCGGCCGGACCACCCCGGCGTGGTCGTGGTCTGCACGGACGGCCTGTGGAACTACGCCGAGTCCGCGACGGACATGGCCCAGATCCTCCCCGCGGACGCCGCGGCCCGCCCCCTGCACAGCGCGCAGGTGCTGGTCGGACACGCCCTCGACGGCGGCGGGCACGACAACATCACCGTCGCCGTGGTGCCCTTCGCCGCGGAACCGGAAGCAGCGCAGGAAGCCGAAGCGGAAGCAGAACCGGAACCGGAAGCACCGGCGCGGGCGGAGACGGAACCGCGCACCGAGGCCTGATCCGCCCTCCCCAGCCAGCCCCGAGGAGTCCTGTCGATGGCGAACTTCGCCAAGCCGAGCGCCCCGCGCTTCAGCGTGGAGGTGTACCAGAACGAGTTCCTTCCCGTGGGCGGGCGGGACGTGCACGCCATCGTGACCGTCACCTCCACCGGCGGCGCCACCGCCACCCGCGCCCTCGGCCAGGACGCGGCCGTCGTGATCATGGTGGACTGCTCCGGCTCGATGGAGTACCCGCCGGACAAGATGCGCGGCGCGCGCGAGGCCACCGCCGCCGCGATCGACACCCTCCGCGACGGCACCGCCTTCGCCGTGATCGCCGGTACCCATGTGGCGAAGGAGGTCTACCCCGGCCAGGGCCGCCTCGCCACCGCCGGTCCGGACACCCGCACGCGGGCCAAGGAGGCCCTGCGCGGCCTCGGTGCGGGCGGCGGCACCGCCATCGGCACCTGGCTCCGGCTGGCCGACGGCCTCCTGCGGCAGTCCACCGCCACCATCCGGCACGGCATCCTGCTCACCGACGGCCGCAACGAGCACGAGGAACCGGCCGTGCTGCGCGCCACCCTCGACGCCTGCGCCGGCCGCTTCACCTGCGACGCCCGCGGGGTGGGCACCGACTGGGAGGTGAAGGAGGTGACCGGGATCGCGCACGCGCTGCTCGGCTCCGCCGACATCGTCGCCGACCCGGCCCACCTCGCCGAGGACTTCACGCGCATGATGGAGAACGCCATGGGCAAGGAGGTCGCGGACGTCGCGCTGCGCCTGTGGACCCCGGTCGGCGTGGAGATCCGGTACGTCAAGCAGGTCTCGCCGTCCGTGCAGGACCTCACGGACCGCCGCACCGGGGCGGGCCCCCGCGCCGGGGACTACCCGACCGGTTCCTGGGGCGACGAGTCCCGCGAGTACCACGTGTGCGTCCGGGTGCCGGGTGCCTCCGTCGGCCAGGAGATGCTGGCCGCCCGCGCCTCGCTGGTGCTTCCCGGCCCGTCGGGAGGGCCTCAGCCCCCGCTCGCCCAGGGCCTGGTGCGGGCCGTGTGGACCGACGATCTGGCCGCCTCGACCGCCATCAGCCCGCAAGTGGCGCACTACACGGGGCAGGCGGAGCTCGCGCAGGCTATCCAACAGGGGCTGGAAGCCCGCAAAATGGGTGATGTCGACGGCGCCACGGCGAAACTGGGTCGTGCCGTGCAGCTGGCCAGCGTCTCCGGGAACGCGGACACTGCCAGACTGCTGGCCAAGGTGGTGGACGTCGTGGATGCCGTGGCGGGTACTGTGCGGCTGAAGGCGAAGGTCGCCGATGCCGACGAGATGACCCTTGAAACGCGTTCGACGCAGACCGTCCGAGTGAAGAAGACCTGAGAAGACCTGACGCCTTGACGCAGGGAGAAGGGGGAAGCGCCGCGATGCCGACCTGCCCGAACGGGCACCAGTCCGCCTCCGACGACTGGTGCGAGGTCTGCGGCCACCGCATGGCTGCCCCTACGGGCACCCCCGCGGCGCCCTCCTACGGTTACGGCTACCCTCCCACCACGGGTGAGCCGACCGCCCAGGCCGAGTTGTGCCCGCAGTGCCGGACCCCGCGCGAGGCCATGGCGCCGTTCTGCGAGGAGTGCCGGTACAACTTCCTGACGCGCAGCGCGACCTCGTACGCCTCGGCCCCCGACGCCGGCCCGAACAACGGCCCGAACGGCGGCCCGATCGGCGGCCCGGGCCATGCGGCGGGCCAGGGCCAGGGCCAGAGCTCGGGCCAGGGCCAGGGCCAGGCGACCGGTGCGGGAGCGGGCACCCCGCCTCCCCCGCCCCCGGCGCCGCCCCAGCCGGTGTACTCCCAGGACCACTTCGACTACCAGGGCTCCCGGCCCTCGCGGGTCAACCGCCCCGCCGAGCCGCTCCAGGGCGAGGACGACTGGCTGCTGCAGCCGCCCGCCTCCGGACGGCAGCCGCAGGCGCAGCCGGTGGTGCCCCAGCCCGCGCAGCCGCAGCCCGTGCACCAGGAGTACCAGCAGCCGCACTACCAGCAGCAGCCCCCGCCGCCGGAGTACCCGCAGCAGCCGGTCCCGCCCGCCCCGCCGCAGCACGAGTACCAGCCGCAGCCGCCCCAGCAGGCGCAGCAGCCGTTCCCGCCCCAGAACGGCACCGGATCCTGGACGGCGACGATCGGCCCCGACCGCTCGTACTTCATGGCGATGATGCAGCGCAGCGGCCCCGAGGCGGCCGGGCTCAACCTGCCCGCGTACTCCCCGGAGCAGCACCTCCCGCTCTCCGGCGGCCAGATCACCATCGGGCGTCGCCGCGCCTCGACGGGCGAGTCCCCGGACGTCGACCTGTCGGTGCCCCCGGAGGACCCGGGTGTCTCCCACCAGCACGCCGTGCTGGTGCAGCAGCCCGACGGCGGCTGGGCCGTGGTGGACCAGAACTCCACCAACGGGACCACCATCAACGGCGGTGAGGAACCGATCCAGCCGTACGTCCCGGTCCCGCTCGCCGACGGCGACCGGGTCCACGTCGGGGCCTGGACCACCATCACCGTCCGCCGCGGCTAGCCGCTATCCGAGCGCCTCCCCCAGGGGCCACACGTAGGGCCCCTGGGGATCGTCGAGCCAGGACCACTGGCCCCCGTCGGTGACGGTGACGCCGAACCGCTCGCGCGGCGGCCGGCCCTCGCGGCGCCACAGGTCCAGCGCCTCGCGCGGGTGCAGCACGCCCGCGGTCAGGATCAGCAGGAACTGGAAGCGCTCGTTCTCCACCATCTCGTACGGCACCCCGTGCAGCGGCCCCGTCGCCCCCACGGGCAGCGGTGAGGCCGTGGCCCCGCGCAGCGGGACGAAGTAGGCGGAGGTGTGCAGGAAGCGGCCCTCGGCGAAGTCGGCGTCCCGGACCGTGAGGGCGATCAGCCCGGTCGACAGGGGCGCCAGGATCCGCGCCCCCGGCCGGCACTGGCCCAGCCAGGCGTGCGGGATCAGCGGCAGGGTGCAGGTCACCAGGACCCGGTCGAAGGGGGCTCGGGCGGGGCAGCCGCGCGCCCCGTCCCCGGTGACCACCGTCGGCCGGTAGCCGAGCAGGGCCAGGTGGGCCCGCGCCGCCTCGGTGATCTCCTCGTCGAGGTCCACCGTGGTGACGTGCTCCTCGCCGAGCCGGTGGCACAGCAGCGCGGCGTTGTAACCGGTCCCCGCGCCGATCTCCAGCACGTCGTCCCCGTCGCGCACCTCCAGGCTCTCCAGCATCTTCGCCATCAGGGAGGGCTGGCTGCTGGAGGAGACCAGCTCGCCGTCGCGCAGCCGCGTCGCCAGGGGGGCGTCCGTGTACACCCCGCGCAGCCAGCGGGCCCGCCGTACCGGATCGGGGTCCTCGCCCCACAGCCGTTCGTGCCCGGCGCCCCGGCCGGTCCAGAAGTACGGCACGAAGAGGTGCCGGGGCACGGCCGCGAAGGCCGCCCGCCAGGCCGGGTCCTCCAGCGCGCCCGCCGCGGTGAGCTCCCGTACCTGGGCGGCGTGCGCGGTCGCCCGCAGGTCCCGTGCCCCCGGGCCGCCCGGCGGGCTGGGGGGTGTGCGGGAATCGCGTGGAATGCGTGACGCGTGAGCGCCCGTGCCGCCCGTGCCCATGACTCCACTGTGCTGCGGGCGGCCTCCGGGTGCGACCCCTCGCCCCCGCGGGCGGGCATCCGGGGTCCTAGGACCGGGGTCCTCCGTCCGGGCGTCTGAGACGATGGTCGGGTGAATGACGATCCGCAGAGCACGGTCCAGGAGACGACCTTCTACGAGCAGGTGGGCGGCGAGGAGACCTTCCGCCGTCTGGTCCACCGCTTCTACCAAGGGGTCGCGGGGGACCCGCTGCTGCGTCCGATGTACCCGGAGGAGGACCTCGGGCCCGCCGAGGAGCGGTTCGCGCTCTTCCTGATGCAGTACTGGGGCGGCCCGACGACGTACAGCGACCACCGCGGCCACCCGCGCCTGCGCATGCGGCACGCCCCGTTCCAGGTGGACGCGGCCGCGCACGACGCGTGGCTGCGGCACATGCGGGTCGCGGTGGACGAGCTGGACCTGGCGCCGGCGCACGAGGCGCAACTGTGGCGGTACCTGACCTACGCGGCCGCCTCGATGATCAACACCGCGGGCTAGGCGGTCCGGCCGGGTCGTACGTTCAGACCGGCCGTACCTGGAGGGCGCCCAGCCCGCCGGTCCGGCCGGGACGCCGGGTGGCGACGGAGCCGTAGGGCGTGGCCAGCCGCAGCCAGCCGCCGGAGGCGAACAGCGCCACCGGTGTGGGGGTGCCGGCGGGGGTGGTGGCCGGGGGGACGGTGGCCCGTACCGGCCGCAGGAAACCCAGGGACTGGGCGGCGTGCACGGCGCGCAGCGGGAGGTCGGTGTCGCCCAGCGTGCGCGACCAGATCTCGCGGCCGATGCGGTCCCGCTCGGACCGGGTGCGGTGCTGCGGGGGCAGGGCCTCGTCGCGGGCCCGGAACTCGGCGACGGCGGCGGCCACGGCCGCCCGTACCGCCTCCGGCGCGGGCAGTCCCGGCACGGGCTGCCAGCCGC